>ONAH01000026.1 GCA_900315715.1 uncultured Eubacteriales bacterium | reverse complement strand
GAGACAGAAACTGAAACAGAGACAGAAACTGAAACGGAGACAGAAACTGAAACAGAGACAGAAGCTGAAACAGAGACAGAAACCGAAACGGAGACGGAAACTGAAACGGAGACAGAAGCTGAAACGGAGACAGAAACCGAAACAGAAACCGAAACAGAGACAGATACAGAGACAGAAACCGAAACAGAAATAGAAACAGAGACAGAAACCGAAACAGAGATAGAAACAGAGACAGAAACAGAGATAGAAACCGAAACAGAGACAGAAACCGAAACAGAGACAGAGTCTGAAATGAAAACAGATTCTGAAACAGAGACAGATACAGAAACAGTAACAGTAACAGATAGCGATACGGAAACAGATACCGATACAAATTCAGAACATACTAAACATGAAGGTGATGTAATAAAGAAAAACAAAGATTCCGACACTACAAAAGACAATACAGACAGTTCAAGCAATAACAAAGAAAACAACACTAACAACAATACAAATACGACATATACACCAATACCACAACCATCAGGCGGCAATACTGAAGAGCCTGTTAAGACAGGTGATAATACAAATACAGAAACATATGCAGTAATGATGCTTTCAGCAATAATAATCATTGCATACGTATTCCGCAGACGTGAGGAACAGTAACATGCATACCGAAGCACTCTTCGTATTTATTCGAGGGGTGCTTCAAACTGATTAACCAAATAAATTGATATGATAATAATACTTTGAGAAGTATATAATGTTTGTGTTTGAAAAAACGTGAAGTTTATTTTGAATTCAAAGATAATTTAATATATAATATTTTAGGTGAAAAGCAGGATGCGTCTTGTTGAAAATATGCAAAGAAACAGATTATAATATGTGAATAATATATAAATTTTATTAAAAACGATAATGATGATTGACATTAAATAGTGAATAGCGATAAAATAAATATAGTTATGTAAATTCAACCGATACTAAGAGTGAATTGATTGAATAATAGTATTTATTAGGTGTGTTTATGTTAACTAATGAATGATACTAGGAGGAACTGTAATGAAAATTAACAAGATAAAAAATGGCAGTAGTCTTACAATGGCTATTGAGGGTAGACTGGATACAATAACATCATCGGATCTGTCAAAAGAGATTACTTCATCTATTGACGGAGTAACAGAGCTTATATTGGATATTGAGAATTTAGAATATATATCATCATCCGGACTTCGTGTATTGTTGTCAACACAGAAATCTATGAATAGTAATAACGGAAAAATGATTGTCAAGAATGTCCCTGAGATTGTAATGGAAGTTTTTGATATAACAGGTTTTGTAGATATATTGAATATTGAATGAGGTAACGAAAATGAAAACCGACAGGGTTTATCTGAACAATAACGGCGTCGGTCGTGAAAAGGCACTTGAACAAATAGAGTGCTTTTGTAATTACAATGACTTCATAGGCAAGGATAGAATATATCTCAGATTACTTACCGAAGAACTAGTCGGCATGGTATTAGAGATAGGCGGAGAATTCGATGCTGAGTTTTGGATAGAGAATGATAACAAAGCCTGCAGATTATGTCTTGAAGCAGAGATGAATCTGATGAATTCCAAAAAGAGGGATACATTTATCAATATCTCTACAAGCGGAAAGAATGCGTCGATAAACGGAATTATGAGCCGAATAAGAGATGTTGTAGAGCGTTACATGGTTAAAGACAGAGAGAATATTGATACATATTTTTCTAATTCACAGAATAAAGATTGGACGCTTAACGGTTATAAAACATATGTGAGTAAGAACAAAAACAGCAGACAAGATGAATGGGATGAACTTGAAAAATCAATAATTGCAAATCTTGCTGATGATGTAACCGTAGGTGTAAGAGATCACAGTGTCATGGTAATTATAAAGAAAACACTCTCATAAAGATCGTTTAGACCAATAAGCATATGCCACAGAAGTAACAACTAATTAAACCATTATGGAGGGATTAAAATGATAATCAATAATAAGAAGGAAAACAATAAGCTTACAATATTTGTCGAAGGCAGAATTGATACAACAACATCGGAAGACTTTTTAAAGAGCGTTGAAGAGTTACTTGATGGCGTTACAGAGCTTGTATTAGACTTTACCCTTTTAGATTACATTTCATCAAGCGGACTTCGTGCCATAATTTCAATAAAGAAAGATATGGGAAATCAGGGAAATATAACAATCAAAAACGCATCCGATATAGTAGCTGAAGTATTTGAGATCACAGGTTTTAAAAGCATAGTAGATTTTGAGTGAGATTTAAAGAACAAAACAAGCATACTTCTAACAGGTTTTAAATTGTTGGACTGAATGGAAAGTTTATATGTTTTTTATCTGAGTGTGTTTTAATTTCAATATGAAAGTCTTAGAGAATTTTTAAAAACAACTACTATGTCAGACGATTTTCTTGAATGACTGCAAACACATATAAGTATAGTCGATTTTAAATAAATATTTGTGATATCCAGAATAAAGCAAGGCTATGTGTTGTGTATGTAACAGAAGCAAATTGCTGAAGTTCATATACTGTTTGTTTTATCTTCAGTTTTTTAGTTTTTTCCAAACTGATTATGTGATTGAAAAAGGTTTGCTCTATTAAAAAATAATATAAGTATGGATAATAGTTTAATGTATGGGTTTGGTATTCATTTGTGAAGTGAGTTGATCCACATACTTTGTTATTATACGAAATGAAAAAGTGCAGAAATAAATGACTAACTTGTTATACTCTAAATATAACAAACAATAATATAAAAGTGGGTGAATATAATGATATCGAATAGGGTTCATGTTGCTAATAACGGTCTTGGCAGAGATACTGCATTGAAGGAAGTGGATAAGTACGCAGAGTATTTAAAGCTTTCAAAAAAGAATAAGTTGCATCTTTTGTTGTTGGTGGAAGAAACGCTTGGTATGGTTGGAGAGATCGTAGGAGATTTTAATGCGGATCTTTGGTTTGAGGGCACAACGACTGAGTGCAGTATATGCATGGAAGCAAATGTAGAGATGAGTGCTCAGAAGAGAGAAGAGTTGCTGAAGACTTCTTCAAGTGGAAAGAATTCTTCAGCAAACGGAATGATGGGAATGATAAAAAATATAGTTGAGCTTTTCTGGATGGGATATAAAGAGGGCGTCGGCTATACAACAGAAATCAACTATTTTGATTATGCAATGGGTGTAATTAATTCGATGTCAAACCCAAGAATGACTACGAATTGGAAACTGTCAGAGTATAAGAATGATGTAGAGAAACAGAAGGATAGTACACGTATAGAGGAATGGGATAAGTTGGAGAAATCCATTGTTGCAAATGTTGCAGATGACATATCTGTAAGCATAGAAGGTGACAAAATAAAGTATATCATTACAAAGAGTTTTAGTTAACATTATGAATGATAGTAAAAAAATGATACTGAAAGTATCACAGGGAGCAATAATAGCTGCATTATATGTTGTGATAACTTTTGTATTTGCGCCAATCTCATTCGGGCCGTTACAGATAAGAATATCAGAGATATTAACCGTACTGCCGTTTTTTAGTCCGGCAGCGGTACCTGGATTATTTGTTGGGTGTTTGATTGCGAATGTATTAGGAGGCACTGTATTTTGGGATGTAATATTCGGAAGTCTTGCAACTTTGATAGGAGGATGGTTTGGATATAAGCTTAGGTTTAACCGTTGGCTGGTACCAATTCCAACAGTATTATCAAATGCACTAATAATACCATTTGTTTTGCGATATGGTTACGGAATGGAAATATCTATTGTTTTGACAATGGTATATATAGCTGTTGGAGAGATAATTGGAAGCTATATAATGGGAGAATTGCTTATTTCTGCATTGCTTAAAAGAAAACAGTTGTTCTCTGAAGATAAAACTAATTAAAAGAACATTTGCTTTGCATAAATAGGTGTGATTTGTTTATGAACAAAACTGAAATAAAAAACAGCAAATTAGTCAAGAATATAAAAAAAATCTCTCTATTTGCCGTTCAAGTGGTAAAGGTTGGATTTGAATATATTTATAAAAAAGCAAAGGAAGTAGTATCAAAAAAGTTTAAAGGCATAAAATGGAACGAAGCATTTAAGAATATACTAAAAAAAATAGGAAATAGTATAAAAACGCTTTCGAATGTCGGCAAGGCGATATCGATATTACTGATAGTTATCGTAGTAGGGTTATTTGTGTTACACGGATATTTCATATCACATTTTCCGTCAAATACATATATTAACGGAGTAGAAGTATCGGACATGTCACTTGCAGAGGCGCGTAACGCACTGGCAGAGGCATGTAATAGCTACCAGCTTACATTAATTGAGAAAGATGGAAAGACAGAATCGATCAAAGCCCCAGAGATAAAAATGACAATAAACATTGATGATGACTTTGATGATATTTTAAAATTCAAATCGGGATATTTTCGATTGTTTGCTGTACTAAAAAACACAAAACCGGATGCGGGAGATACAATTACATACACATATGATAACGATTTGTTGAACAAGAGAATAGCCGAACTTGATTGCCTTACGAAAACATCATCAAGAAAGCCGGTTAACGCAGAATTATATTACAGTGACGGAGAATTCAAGATAAAGCCTGCAACAACCGGAGATGAGGTTAATGCAGAACTATTGAAGAATAAGATTGAGAATGCAATTAATAATCAGGAGGCATTTATTGACTTAGAGGTAGAAAACCTTTATGCATTGCCGGAAATACTAACTGATGATCCTGGATTAGTAGCCAAGAAAGAATCTATGGACAAACTGGCAGGAATAGATATTGCTTTGAAATTTGGAGATACAGTAGAAAAGATAACTCCGGAAACGGTAGCGTCATGGTATTCATCAGGGACAGATGGAAGCTTAAGATTTGAAGACAGTAAGATAAATGAATATGTATCACAGCTTGCCGAAAAGTACAATACGATAAGTTTGCCAAAACTGTTTGTAACACATTATGGTGAAACAATAGAAATTGGCAACAGTTATTATGGTTGGGAGCTTGATAATGAATATGCATCACAGATGCTAAAAACGTACATAAATGAAAAGCGAAGTATATCCATAGACCTTACTGACAGAAGCGAAGAAAGTGATAAGTGGTGGCTTAAGGTTGCATCGGGATACGGTGAACTTGATTATTACGGAAAGACATATGCAGAGGTAAGCATTGGCGAACAATACATGTGGATGTACATGGATGGAGAGATTGTATTTGAATCAGAGGTAGTAACAGGACTGCCGGATTCAGAGCACGATACTCCGGTAGGTATTTATAGCATAATATATAAGGAACAAAATGCTACACTTAGAGGGGCAGATTACGAAACAGAAGTAGCATATTGGATGGTTTTCACTTATGACATAGGATTCCATGATGCTGACTGGCAGTCTGCGTTTGGTGATGATATATATGAATACAGCGGTTCGCACGGCTGTGTAAATCTACCTGTTGATGCTGCTGGAGAGTTGTTTGACCTTGTGTATGCAGGAATGCCTGTATTTGTTTATTATTAATTACCAAAAACTCTTGACTTATTTAATTATAAAGTGTATAATAGCATTAAAGATGATTTTTCATCTTATAAAGGCACTAACAGCAATTCATTTCTGGGTGATGATAGAACGCTGCAAGACAGTTTCTTCTTCATAAAAATAGTGCCTTGTTTTTAAAGAATATTATATAAAAATCAACTGTCTGAATTTGAGGATTGCTTTTAATATCTGTATTAAACAAAGGATTGAAAAAGCTATGGACAGTTGTTTTTTTATATATCGGAGGGATAATGATGTTAGAGGAATTAAAGAAGGAAGCCAATATTACATACACCGAAAATGGAGCAGTAACATTTAGGAGTACATCTTCAAAATGCCTTGATTTTTTTGCTATGGTAGGCGGAATGAGAAACGCTGCGGAAAAAAGAATTCTTCAACTATTTACTCTTGCATATATAGAAAACCGGGATAAAGCGATGAAATTGCTTTTCTTTACAAGAGATATAAGAGGAGGATTGGGCGAAAGAAGAATATTCAGAATTATTCTTAAAATGTTAGCGTATGAGTATAAAGATTCAGTGATAAATAATCTTGAGAATATAGCAGAATATGGCCGATATGATGATTTGCTTGTTCTTTTAGGAACTCCATGTGAGAATGAAATGATAGAGCTGATTTCAAAACAGCTTAGAGCCGATATTGAGGCTATGGAAAATGGTCAGCCTGTAAGTATGTTGGGAAAGTGGCTTCCGTCAGTAAATGCATCTAATAAGGAAACGATAAAAAAAGCAAATATTATAGCACAAAAGTTGAAAATGACAGGAGCTGAATATAGAAAAACTCTATCAAAACTTCGCTCATATATCAGGATTATAGAAAACAATCTTCGTGAGCATGATTATACATTTGATTATTCAAAACTTCCTTCAAAGGCACTGTTCAAATACCGTAAAGCATTTTATCGCAACGACAGTGTTAGATATTGGGAGTTCTTAGATCGTGTAGAAAGTGGAGAGCTAAAACTCAATACATCAGTTCTTGCACCTTATGAGATTGTTCACCCGATATTCCAATCGAATAACGACAATAGTGAAGTTATGAGCTTAGATGCCACTTGGAATGCTCTTGAGGACTTTACCGATAATACAAACTCACTTGTTGTAATTGACGGTTCGGGATCAATGTACTGTGATTATGGAAATACAGTTATGCCGATAGAGGTTGCTGTATCATTGGGTATATATTTTGCAGAACGAAATAAGGGTGAATTCCACAATCACTTTATAACCTTCTCCGATTTTCCAAGGCTTATTGAGATAAAAGGAAATACCATAAAAGATAAAGTGAATTATTGTTGTAGGTTTAATGAAATAGGTAATACCAATATTCAAGGAGTATTTGAACTTGTTTTAAAGACCGCAGTCAAAAACAGTATTCCACAAGAGGAAATGCCCTCAGTAATATATATAATTTCAGACATGGAGTTTGATGTATGTACAAAAGATGCAAGTATTTCTAACTTTGATTATGCAAAGGAATTGTTTGAGAAGAACGGATACACGTTGCCACAGCTTGTATTTTGGAATGTTTGCAGCAGGAGAGATAATGTTCCGGTATCTATGAATGAGCAGGGGGTTGTACTTGTCAGCGGTTGTTCGCCAAGAGTGTTCTCAATGGTTAAGAGTAAGAAATATGATCCAAATTCATTTATGGAGGAAGTCATAACAAGTGAACGTTATGAATGTATAAAAGGTTAAATAAAAGAAAACAGAGTTCCTTGCTGTGGAACTCTGTTTTTTTATAATTGTTATAGAATAATGATTCCGGTAATGAAAGCAGCTGCAGATGCAGACAAAGCAACAGCAATAAGCGGAAGATTGAAGTAAGCAAGTATTAGTGCAACAGCAGTTCCGACAGTAGCCGTAACAGTATTGCCCGTACTGTAAAAAATAGCAGGGAAGGTCATAGCACTCAGCACGGCGTAAGGAACATAGTATAAAAAGCTTTTAAGAAATTTGGATTCTATTTTTTTAGTAAAAAATGCGAATGGTATCACTCTAATAAAATAAGTAACACCTGCCATAACAGCTATGTAAATTGCAATACTCATTACTCTTCATCCTCCTTGGGAAAAATTACGGCAGCTAAAGCAGCAGCGATAATTGCACAGATTATAACCGATAAACCACCTGAAAGTGATTTGATGAGATATTTACACACCATGCTTAAAGCAGCAGCGATGATTACGACAAACAAGATGCTTTTATATTTTCTTGCAGGCGGAATAATAATGGCTGTAAACATACCATAAAGCATGATACCAAGTGCCGCTGTAACAGATGGGGGTAAGAGTTCACCGGAAAAAGCTCCGAGAAATGTGCCAAGTACCCACCCGAAAGTAGAGATAAGTATAACGCCGTACATAAATAGAGGGGCAACTTCACCGTCTTTAGCAGCACAGACAGCAAATATTTCATCAGTTATACCATAAGCCGCCAAAAGTCTGTGACGGAAGGTAAACTTACTGCTGAGTTTCTGAGACAGAGAGATTGCCATAAGTGCATAACGAATGTTAATTACGAACTGAACGACAGCCATTTCAATAAGTGTTCCGTTAGAAGCGATGATATCTACTCCTGCCGCTTGACCTGCCGAAGTAAGATTAGTAAGTGAGATCATAAATGCCTCAAAAACCGAAAGACCTGCATTTACTGCCATAATACCAAACCCGAACGATACGGAAAGATACCCAAGTCCGATAGGTATTCCGCTGATAAGTCCGCTTAAAAAATCTGATTTTTTCTTCATTATAAAAACTCCTGTGAAAAATATGCCTTTACTAATATACAATAAAATGATACCTTTTGCAAGTACAGCAAGACATTTATCTTATGGTTTTATGAATGATATTAAAAATCCTTAGAATACCCGTGACAGTATCTAAGGATTTAATGTTATTTATTTACTTTAGGAATAGGAGTTTTGTCGAATTCGTCAAGACGGTTTTCGTATAAGTAGTATTGAGTTTCCTTGGCGACGACACCGGAAAGACAAACTACCGATATTAAATTTGGTATTGCCATAAGAGCGTTAAAAATGTCAGCAAGTGACCAAACAATATCAAGAGAGATAACAGAACCTGCGAGAAGTACAAAAATGAACACAAGTTTGTAGGGAACCATACCATTAATACCAAATAGGTATTCAACGCATCTTTCACCGTAATAAGACCAGCCTAATACGGTAGAATAAGCAAACAATACTATACCTATGAGAAGTATGGGAACTCCGATATAAGGAATTTGCCGAAAAGCGGTAAAAGTAATCTGATCACCGTTAATGCCAATAAAATCACCGGGATTTTTTAACATGGAACTTACAAGAACAAGTCCGCTCAAAAGGCATACAACAACTGTATCCCAAAAAGTACCGGTTGAGGAAATAAGTCCTTGACGAACAGCATTTCTGCTTTGTGCGGCAGAAGCAACGATAGGTGCGGAGCCCATACCCGATTCGTTTGAAAACAATCCTCTTGCAATGCCGTATCTTGCAGCTATCATAATGGTTGATCCCACGAACCCACCGACAGCGGCTTGTGCAGAGAAAGCAGATTTTACGATAAGAACAACGGCACTCCATACGTAGTTGTAATTCATAATAAGGATAATAATACAGCCGCAAACATACAAAGCAGCCATAGCAGGTACAAAGAACTCACATACTCTTGATATAGCTTTTATACCACCGAAAATAACAATGGCTGTAACTGTTGCGGTAACAATACCAACGATGATAGAAATTACAGAGAAGTCTTTACCGGTAATGTTTACGATAAGAGAGTTATCAGGGTCAAATGTTTGTTTAAAGATGCTTGCAATAGCATTTACCTGTACTCCGGAACCGATACCGAAAGACGCAAAGAGCGTAAACACTGCAAATAGTATGCCAAGCCATTTAAGCTTAAGACCTCTTTCAAGTGAATACATAGCACCTCCCAACATTCTGCCGTCTTTAGTGCGAACACGGTATTTGACAGCAAGGAGAGATTCTGAGTATTTGGTTGCAATACCAAAAACGCCTGTCAACCAACACCAGAGAACGGCACCTGGACCGCCAAGAGAAATGGCAGTACCAACACCGATGATGTTACCCGTACCGATTGTGGAGGCAAGTGCAGTAGCAAGGGATTGAAACGGACTAATATCTCCGGTAGATTCAGGATCCTTTGTCACCGATAGTTTAATGGCGGTAAAAGTTTTTTTCTGAACAAATCCTGTTCTTACTGTCATAAACAGATGTGTACCAAGCAGCAGGATTATCATAAACCAGCCCCAGAGAAAATCATCTGTTTGATTAATGATTTTACTGATAGTATCGAACATAAAATACAACCTTTCTATTTGCTGTAATAAATCATCTTTTTCTATGATAACAGATAATTGTATCAATGTCAAAAAAATTTTGTATTATACTGTCAAAAACGCAGTTATACTCTATTGTGGAAACTGAGGTGTTTGAAAGCGAAAACGATGATTTTTTTGTAAAAATAATCATAACCCTTGATTTTAAAAAAAATATGGAGTATAATATTGAAAGAAAAAGAGGGAGCTTGTGTGACAGGCTGAGAGGAAGGTAAACCTTCGACCGATTACCTGATTTGGATAATGCCAACGTAGGGATAAAATAGTTTATTATCGTTGGAGTTGTCATGTGGGCAGCTCCATTTTTTGATTGGAGGATAGAGAATGGTCAAGATTAACGGAGAAGATGTAAATGCAAACGGCAAAAAACTTACCGATTATCTAAAGGACGCAGGTTATGACAATAGATTTATCGCAGTAGAGATAAATGAGGAAATAATCTCAAAGAGTCAATATGCAGAAACAGTACTAAAAGACGGTGATGTAGTTGAAGTAGTTAATTTTGTGGGAGGCGGTTAATGTGACACCCACAAAAGAAGAAATGCTGAAAGCTTTTGAAGTACGTCACGGGAAGACGGTTCAAAGCAAGTTCTTGTCATCAGTTGTTGCGGTGTGCGGGTTAGGCGGCTTAGGCTCAAATATTTCCATATCGCTTGCAAGGGCGGGGATAGGAAAGCTGATTCTGATAGATTTTGATAAGGTGGATATCACAAACCTGCACAGACAACAATACAAAGCAGATCAGATAGGAATGTTAAAAACGTCAGCTATGCTTGAAAATCTTAAGGAAATAGCACCCTATACGGAATATGAAACTCATGCAGTAAGGATTACTGAGGACAATATATATGAACTGCTAAGGGACGCTGACATAATATGTGAAGCGTTTGATAATGCAGAAGCAAAAGCAATGCTTGCAAATTTTGTGCTTGAAAAGCTCTATGATAAGTATCTTGTATCCGCATCGGGAATGGCAGGAATAGGAAGCAGCAACTTGGTAAAAACGCGGAAAGTGTCCGAAAAATTTTATCTTTGCGGTGACGGCGTAAGCGATGTAAATACAAGCGGCGGATTGTATGCAACAAGGGTAATGCTTTGTGCGGCACATCAGGCGCATACGGTTTTGCGGATACTTGCAGGAGAATATGATATATAAGAATATGAAAGAAGGATAAAAATGGATAACGATAAGCTAATTATTGGCGGTCATGAGTTTAACTCAAGATTCATATTAGGCTCAGGGAAATATTCTCTGAAGTTAATAGAAGCTGCTGTAAAGGACGCAGGTGCAGAGATAATAACACTTGCAGTCAGACGTGCAAATACAAAGGAACAGGAGAATATTCTTGATTATATACCAAAGAACGTAACACTTCTTCCGAATACAAGCGGAGCAAGAAATGCACAGGAAGCAATCAGAATAGCAAGGCTTGCAAGAGAACTTGGCTGCGGAAATTTTGTAAAGGTAGAGATAATGCGTGATACAAAGTATCTTCTACCCGACAATGCCGAAACAATAAAAGCAACAGAAACGCTTGCAAAAGAGGGCTTTGTAGTAATGCCGTATATGTACCCTGATTTAAACGCTGCAAGAGATCTAGTAAATGCGGGTGCAGCGTCAGTAATGCCGCTTGCAGCACCTATAGGAACAAATAAAGGACTTGCCACAAAGGATTTTATACAGATACTCATAGATGAGATAGACCTGCCGATAATAGTAGACGCAGGTATAGGCAAACCCTCTCAGGCGTGCGAAGCAATGGAGATGGGAGCAGCTGCAATAATGGCAAATACAGCACTTGCAACAGCGGGTGACCTTCCTCTTATGGCATCTGCATTTAGACAGGCAATAGAAGCAGGCAGAAAAGCATACCTTGCAGGATTGGGAAGAGTTCTTACAAGAGGTGCCTCAGCATCGGATCCGCTCACGGGATTTTTGAGGAATTAACGGAGGAAATATGCAGAACCAATTTTTTGTAGATTCGGAGAAATTATCCGAAAAAGCTCTTGAAAAAAAGCACAGACTGGAAACCGACCCGTCAAGCCGTACAGACCATATGAAATATATGGACGGTATGGAGGTCATTGATTCAGACGTATGTAAAAATGTAATGTCGCATTTTAATTCCTACGATTATACAAAGTACACCGCAAGAGATGTCAAAGCAGCATTGGAGCACGATGTATGTACGATAGAGGATTTCAAAGCACTTTTATCACCTGCGGCAGAACCTTTTTTGGAGAAAATGGCTCAGAAAGCAAGAGTTGAAACAAGTAAGCATTTCGGTAATACCGTGTATATTTTTACTCCGTTATATATAGCAAATTACTGCGAAAACTACTGTGTTTACTGCGGCTTTAACTGTTATAACAATATCAGACGAATGAAGCTGTCACTGGAACAGATAGAGAATGAAATGAGGGTTATAGCAGACAGCGGTATGGAGGAGATACTGATTCTTACAGGAGAGAGCAGGGGACAGAGTGATGTTAAATACATAGGAGAAGCCTGCAAGATAGCAAGAAAGTATTTCCGAATGGTAGGAATAGAGATATATCCTGTAAATACAGACGAATACCGCTATTTACATGAGTGCGGGGTAGATTATGTTACTGTCTTTCAGGAAACATATGATACAGAAAAGTACGAAACGCTCCACCTTCTAGGACACAAGAGGATCTGGCCTTACCGCTTTGACGCTCAGGAACGTGCATTAATGGGTGGAATGAGAGGCGTAGCGTTTTCTGCATTGTTAGGATTATCGGATTTCAGAAAAGATGCATTGGCAAGTGCACTGCATGTATATTACCTGCAAAGGAAATACCCTTATGCAGAGATGTCGCTGTCCTGTCCCCGACTTAGACCTATAATTAATAATGACAAGATAAGTCCGCTTGATGTTCACGAAAAACAGCTATGTCAGATACTCTGTGCTTACAGAATATTCCTACCGTTTGTTGGAATAACGGTATCATCAAGAGAAAGTGCGGAGTTTAGAAACGGTATTGTCAAGATAGCTGCAACAAAGGTTTCGGCAGGAGTTTCCACAGGAGTGGGTGACCATGAGGAAAAGTACGAAGGAAAGGAATCAGACGGTCAGCAGGGTGACGAGCAGTTTGAGATAGCAGACAGCAGAACACTCAAAAAGATGTATGACGATATTGCAGACGAAGGATTGCAGCCCGTACTGAATGATTATTTGTATGTATGATATTATATGTGTAACAAACAGGAAGCTATGCACAGATGATTTTACAGATCGCATAAAACGAATAGCGGAAACAGATGTTTCGGGGATAATACTTCGCGAAAAAGATCTGAGTGAGAGAGAGTATGAGCAGCTTTCTAAAACTGCGATACAAACATCGGGCGATAAGATTATTCTACATTCGTTTGATAAAACAGCACGAAGATTGTGTTTCAGAAGAATCCATCTTCCTCTCCATATACTTCGTGATTTGAGAGATAAAGAGTATTATCAGGAAATAGGTGCATCATGTCACAGTGCGGCAGAGGCAATTGAGGCAGAGCGTTTGGGATGTACATATATTACTGCAGGACATGTTTTTGATACTGATTGTAAGAAAGGCTTACCTGGCAGAGGACTGGATTTTCTGGAAGAGGTATGTCGCAGTGTAAGTGTTCCTGTGTATGCGATAGGCGGTATAACGAAGGATAACATATGTGATGTTATTGAAAGAGGGGCACGCGGCGTTTGTATAATGAGCGGTATGATGACATGTGAAGATCCTGCTAAATATATTTCGGAATTACGGAGTGTAGAAAAATGATATTTAATAAAAATATGCTTAGGCTTTATGCGATAACAGACCGAAGATATAACGATAAGTTTACGTTATATGAACAGGTTGAGCAAGCTTTAGCGGGTGGAGCAACGATTGTTCAGCTCAGAGAAAAGGAGCTTGAAGAAGTAGCGTTTGCAAAAGAAGCGTCTATAATAAAGAGATTGTGTCACCAATATGGAGTTCCGCTTATAATTAATGATAATTTGAGTGTTGCATTACAGAGCGGTGCAGACGGTATTCATGTAGGGTTAAACGATATGCCGATAGATGAGATACGCAGAAAAACAAGCAGTGATTTTATTATTGGGGCAACAGCAAAAACAGTATCTCAGGCACAAACCGCACAAAGACTTGGAGCCGATTATTTGGGAGTAGGTGCGGTGTTTCCGTCGTCCACAAAATCCGACGCAGTACGAATAACAAAAGAACAGCTCAAGGAGATAAGTAAATCTGTCACTATTCCGATAGTCGCAATTGGCGGTATCACACTTGAAAACGCTCATACACTAAATGATAGCGGAACAAGCGGAATAGCGGTAGTATCGTCGCTTTTTGGAGCGGAGAATATAAAAAAAGCGGCGGAAGATTTAAGAAAAACATCGGAAACAATTATACAGTAAAACAATCAGCGGCAAACCGGGGGCACCACTCTTTGTCGCTTAATAAAAATAATGTAAAATGAGGTAATAACCATGAAAACAGCATTATCAATCGCAGGAAGTGATTCTTGTGGAGGCGCCGGTATTCAGGCAGATATTAAAACCATGACGATGAATGGTGTTTATGCAATGAGTGCGGTAACTGCACTTACAGCACAGAACACAACCGGCGTAACAGCAATTTTGGAGGCAACTCCTCATTTTTTGGAACAGCAGATAAACATGGTATTTGAGGATATCAGACCTGACGCTGTCAAGATAGGAATGGTATCGAGTTCGGAGCTGATAAGGGTGATAGCGGATAGGCTAAAATTCTATCATGCACAGAATATAGTTGTAGATCCTGTAATGGTAGCAACCAGCAGCGCAAGGCTGATAAAAACCGAAGCGATAGAGGTACTGGAAAAGGAGCTCTTTCCGATAGCAAAGGTAATTACTCCGAATATATCCGAGGCAGAATTATTATCGGGACTGGAAATAAAAACTCCTGATGATATGATATCTGCTGCGAAAGCTATTTATGAAAAGAATGGATGTTCTGTACTGCTAAAGGGCGGTCACAGCATTAATGATGCAAATGACCTTTTGTATAGTAATAACAGGTACATTTGGTTTGAAGGCAAGAGGATAGATAATCCTAATACACATGGTACAGGTTGTACGCTTTCGAGTGCGATAGCCTCAAATCTAGCGAAGGGATTTCCTCTTGAAACATCTGTACAAAGAGCAAAGGATTATATTTCTTGTGCTCTTGAAGCGATGCTTGATCTGGGACACGGCAGCGGACCGATGAACCATGCTTTTGATTTAAAAGGCGAGTTTGCAAAGACAGCCGAAGATATCTGACTTGAAAGGAAAAAGTAAAATGAGAAACTACAAAACACAAATGGAAGCCGCAAAAAAAGGAATAATCACACCGGAAATGGAGATTGTTGCAAAGAAAGAATACATTGATGCCGAAAAACTTCGTGAGTCTGTTGCAAAGGGAGAGGTATGTATTCCATGCAATATTAATCATAAATCTATTTCTCCGGAAGGAATAGGAATGGGACTTAGAACAAAAATAAATGTCAACCTTGGTATCTCCGGTGACTGCAAAGATTACGAGGCGGAGATGAGTAAGGTAGATATGGCAATAAAGTATGGTGCTGAAGCGATAATGGATCTGAGTAACTACGGAAAAACGCACGATTTCCGTACAGCGTTGATAGAGAGATCTCCGGCGATGATAGGAACAGTACCGATGTATGATGCGATAGGCTATCTTGAAAAGGAACTTGTAAAAATAACAGCGGAAGATTTTCTTCAGGTTGTAAGAGCGCATGCCGAAGAGGGTGTAGATTTTATGACGATACACGCAGGCATAAACAGACGTGCGGTAGAAGCTTTCAGACGTGACAAGCGTAAGATGAATATAGTATCAAGAGGCGGTTCGCTTTTGTTTGCGTGGATGATGATGACAGGAAACGAAAATCCGTTTTACGAATACTATGATGATGTTCTTGAGATACTGCGTGAGTATGATGTAACAATAAGCTTAGGAGACGCACTTCGCCCGGGCTGCATAGACGACAGTACAGACGCAGGACAGATTTCAGAGCTTATTGAACTTGGTGCACTAACAGAGAGAGCTTGGGAAAAGGACGTTCAGGTAATGGTAGAGGGTCCCGGTCACATGGCGATGAACGAAATTGAAGCAAATATGAAGCTTCAAAAGAGAATTTGTCATAATGCACCGTTCTATGTACTTGGACCTTTGGTAACGGATATTGCACCGGGTTACGATCATATCACATCAGCAATCGGAGGAGCGATAGCTGCAGCAAGCGGAGCGGATTTTCTGTGTTATGTAACACCTGCAGAACATCTTCGTTTGCCTGATGTAAATGATGTAAAAGAGGGAATAATGGCTAGCAAAATTGCAGCTCACGCAGCCGATATTGCAAAGGGCGTTCCGCACGCAAGAGATAAAGATAACGAAATGGCTGCCGCTCGTCATGTGCTTGACTGGGACGAAATGTTTAAGATAGCTATTGATCCCGAAAAAGCAAGAGCATATTTTGAGAGCACTCCTCCTGCAGAACGTCACTCCTGCTCAATGTGCGGAAAAATGTGTGCAGTTCGTACTACAAATATGATACTTGAAGGAAAGACAGTAGAATTTTGTGACGAATAATAATAAAAACTAATAAGATAACCGCTGAAGATGTTTCCTCAGCGGTTTTGATTTTATAATTCGGTTTCGATAGCTTTTCCCTCTTTAAGAGATTGTTGAACGTCAATAATTCTCTGGTTTTTAGAGCCTCTGTAACGCAAATTGAGCGTACGCAAAGACAAAACGAACCTTCCGTCAATAAGCCAGTCACATTGTTCCAGAAGATCTTTATATTCTGGGTGCTTGTCAAAGTTTTCGTAGAGCTGTTCAAAAGTAAATCCGGTATAAGATAATACGTTGAGTCCCCTGTTTCGTATTTCTTTAGCAAGTTCGGCAAGTGCCTCACACTGCATAAATGGTTCTCCTCCTGAGAAGGTTACTCCACTGAGAATAGGATCAGAGTCTATTGCTTTGAGAATGTTTTCAGGGTGGCTGATGTATCCACCGCTGAAGTCATGTGTCTGAGGGTTGTGACATCCCTCACAGTGATGAGGACACCCCTGTGTAAAAATGGTCATTCTCATACCCGGACCATCAACAATAGATTCACGGATTACACCGGCAAGTCTTAATTCTTTCATAAAATCATATTCTTTCTGTAAATAATAAAGAGCCAAATTTTAATGGTTCAAGTTTATATTATAGAATAAAAAATAGTTTTGTCAAGACCTTGATTATTTTGAAATTAGATATTATAATGTGTAAAGAATTAATGAGAAAACAGGTGATAAAATGAAGAGAGTAGCAGTTATTACAGATATTTCGGGACTTGGAAACTGCTCAGGAAGTACAGATATTGCAGTTCTTTCGGTAATGGGCATAGAGTGCTGCTTGATACCTACGGTAGTATTATCTGCACAGACAGGGTTCAAAGAAAGTTATGCAACAGTAATAGATAACAGCCTTAGCAGTATTTTTTCATCGCTTCAAAAAATATCACCTCAGATTGACGCAATACTTGTGGGGTTTATGATAAATAAAAACCAAACAGAATGCATATTGTCGGTTGTAAAAGATTATTCGGAAAAAGGCATTTCGATTATCACAGATCCGATAATCGGCGACGGAGGAAAAAGATTTAATTTTGTGACAGATGATATGCTTTATGATATTCGAAAAACGGTAGAAAACTCTACAATAATTACCCCGAACGTTACTGAATTTTGCTTGCTTACAGAAACGGATTATTGTGCACTAAATGATAAAAACGACAAAGAA
Source organism: uncultured Eubacteriales bacterium (assembly GCA_900315715.1). GTDB lineage: Bacteria > Bacillota > Clostridia > Oscillospirales > Acutalibacteraceae > RUG592. Next base: position 14,659 of record ONAH01000026.1, on the reverse strand, counting down.
AAGTACGATTTTCTAGCACAGGGTTGTACGACGTTTTTTGATAAAGGAGTTCGAAGTGTACTCATAACAGGAATAGAATTGTCAAACGGGAAGCTTTCAAATCTTATAGTCAGCAGAGATGGATATTCATTTTGTCAAACAGAACGTTACGGCGGTTCGTACAGCGGGACAGGAGATCTGTTTACAGCGTTAGTGTGCGGACATATTGTAAATGGGTTGAATATTGAGGAAGCGGTAAAAAAAGCAACATGTTTTGTTACAAGGGTGCTGAGTGAGTGTGCAAGTGATATTTCCGACAGAAATTACGGCATACATTATCAAAAGTATCTAAGAGAATTAACGGAGTGATATAATGGACGAAAAAACACTTATAGAACACGCAGGAAAGTATCTTGCTGCACTTTCAACAGGAATAAACCCGATAGACAATATGCCTGTACCGGAAAACAGCATATTAAAAGAGGAAAAAATCAAACGTTGTTTAGGTTATTGTACAGGTGTTTTTAAGAGAATAACCGAAAGTGAGAATATAGAACATGGAGATTACAGGATATACTTTTCTGACGAAACAAAGAGAGAACCTGTGGTATTAAAGCGTGCAGAATTTATAATAAAGAAGCTATCTGTTGGAGTAAATCCTCTTACAGGCAGCAAAACAGATAAAAATGATACGGTTAATACTGAGCGAATTTCAAAATGTCTGAAGTATTCTTCATATGTATTGTCTCATACATCGCTAAATAAAGCACCGTACCTTGCAGATGAAAACGAACTTGAACAAATCGCTTGTTGTGATGATGAAATAAGCCTTTCAGAGTTTGTCAAGCGGCTGAATTCTCCGATAGACGGAGATCACATGGATATGATAGTTCCACAAATGATAATTACCTATCTTGCAGGAATAAAGTTTTTGAGTACGGACGATGAAAGATGTACCCCTACAAAAATTGGTTTACAACTTGGAATAATTCACAAAGAAGAATCGGGAGAGATTTATTTTAATAGAACAATGCAGAAACTAATCGTCAAGAATATAGAGGCGATAACGAAAAAGGGAGGAGAGAATTGAAATGGGCACAGAGAAAGAAACGCTTGACAGACTCTTTGATTTTTTTAGAGAGATTGATAAAGAGAAGCTTATTGTAAGGCAAAACTATATAACAGGCTGTGAACGTAAGGAAACAGATGCAGAACACGCTTGGCATGCAGCACTTATGTGTGCTTTACTCAGCAGATATTCTAATAACAAGATAGATGTTTTAAAAGCAGTAACAATGATACTTATACACGATATAGTTGAGATAGACGCAGGAGATACATACGCATATGACGATGAAGGAAAGAAAACTCAGCATGAGCGTGAACTTAAAGCGGCGGACAGAATATTCGGAATATTGCCAGATGATGACGCAGAGTATTTACGAACATTGTGGGAGGAGTTTGAACAAAGCGAAACGGCAGAGGCGAAATTTGCCCATGTAATGGACAATATTCAGCCGATCATGCTAAACGACAATACGAACGGTAAATCATGGAGAGAACACAATGTAGCATTAAGCCAAATGCATACACGAAATAAAAAAACACATGAAGGTTCGCAGATATTATGGGATTATGTATATAAAAACATTGTAATGCCAAATATAGAAAAAGGCAATATAATAGATGATCTTAAAAAGTAATGAGCAAATACTATACTTATATGATACGTTGTGAGGACAATAGTCTTTATACAGGAATAACGACCGATGTTAAAAGAAGAATGACAGAGCATTTTACGCAAACCTACAAGTGTGCGAAATACACCAGAACACATAAGGCAGAATACCTTGCAGCATTATGGTACAGTGACAGCAGAGTAAAAGCATCGCAGCTTGAATATAGAATAAAAAGACTAACAAAAGCGGCAAAAGAAAAGCTTATTTCCGATAATGATAAGACACTATTTGGAAATAAGCTTGATTTAAATCTTTATATAAGGGTAAACGATTTAAATGAGTATAAAAACAACATCGTGTAATACAAATAAATGTTACAAGCACTTTGCAGTAAAAGCAAGGTGCTTTTTGTATTATCAAAGGCTGTGCAGAATGAATAATAAATCATAAAACAGGAAATAATATCGTCAGGAGGCGAGAGCATGAAAGGTATTATTTCTTCGATAAAAGAGTTTTACAATCCGCCAAGACACCCCGATTATAAAAGCAAGCCGATACCGATTAGCAGGGATATACAAGCAAATATAAAAACCTTACAGGAAATGTTTGATAATTCAAGTGATCTTACGATAAAGAATATCTCTCTGAAATTAAGCGATGGCAGAACACAAGTAGCAGTAATAACAATGGAGGGACTTGTTGATAAAGAAACGCTTGCAGCAAGTATAACAAACCCTATCTCAAATTACAGTGATATAGTATTTGGCGGGGAAGATTTGTTTCAGTTATTGCAGAGTGATATAATTACATGCAGTGATCATGTGGACGTCAGTGATATAAACGAGTTTTCACGTCTGATAATGTCAGGCTTTGCTGGAGTACTTGTAAACGGAGCGAACAAAGCGATAGCAGTTGGAGTACAGGGATACTCATTTCGAAACGTATCCGAACCCGACACCGAATCGGTACAAAGAGGTTCGCGAGAGGGATTTGTAGAACCAATGCGTGTAAATATATCGATGATAAGACGACGTCTGAGAACACCGATGCTTAAATTTGAAACGATGACATTGGGAAAAACATCAAATACAGATATATGTATTTGTTATTTGCGTGGGGCAGTATCTTGCGAAATACTGACAAAGCTGAGAGCAAGACTAAAAAAGACAGATTTAAATACACTATTTGCATCGGGTTATCTTCTTGCATATATTGATGATAACGGGGATAATACGCTGTTTCCAACGGTAGGAGTAACAGAACGACCGGATACAGCCTGTGCAAAGCTATGCGAAGGACGTATAGTAATAATAGTAGATGGTACACCAAGCGTTTTGTATGTTCCGCATCTCATGACGGAGAATTTTCAGACGTTTGATGATTATACAAACCGCCCGTTTTTTTCAAGCGTAGCGCGTGCATTAAAGTGTGTATCTTTTTTCACAGCGATACTTCTTCCTGGGATATATGTTGCGTTTGCATCGTTCAATCCGGAGTTTTTTCCTGCACAGCTATTAACAAAGGTTTCTCAGTCGGTATCTCACACGCCGTTTTCGGTGTTTTCGGAGGTACTGCTTTTTACGTTTATATATGAGATCATGCGTGAGGCAGGTTTACGACTTCCGAAAACTCTTGGTCACGCAGTTAGTATAATCGGAGGATTGGTAATAGGAGATACTGCGGTAAATTCGGGTTTTATAGGCGCTCCGACACTGATGATAGTTGCGTTGACGGTAATTTGTTCGTATATTATACCTGATTTGTATGCATCTGTTGCAATGCTAAGAGTATTGTTTATTCTTGCGGCAGGTGCGTTTGGAATATGGGGTATAATAGTAATGCTTTGTGTGCTATTGACGTATCTATCTTCGATGTCAAGTTATGGAATACCGTTTTTTGCACCTGCAGCACCTCTGAGTATGTTTTCTATGCGTGATACGATAATCAGGGCCAGTTGGAGTACACTTTCAAGACGCAATGTAAAGGTACAGGATATTCCTTCTCAGAAATAGGAGAATTATATAAATGACAAACTCAAAGAAAATGACGCGGATTCAGTGGGTTAGCATACTGTTTTCAGGTACACTGTTCTCAGTGATTTCGTATTCAAAGTTTACTGCAGGTAATACAGATATTCTTCTTTATGCCGCATCACAGGTAGTTGCAGGGGTTATTGTATATATGATATCAGTACCGCTAAAAAAGTATTTCGGAAGATGTCATGAGGGAATAATACTTCATTCTAAGTCGGTAAAGCCTAACGCAAGCTTTTGGTATTCAGTAATATATGCGCTGTATTTTATGTATGTTTCTTCAGGGATAATAATTATAGGAACACTGTTTATAAAAAACTATGTTGATAATTATTTAATTACGGCATTGTTTATAAGTGTGATAGTAATATGCACTTATTTTTCTGCTGTAAGAGGAATACAGGGGATAGCAGGCAGTACGGTTTTGCTGGTAATGCTGTCAGGTGCAGCGGTTTTGTTTGTATTTATATCATTAAGTTTCAGGGCAGATATGCTTAATTTTTCGTATGTATATTCTGTTAAGTACTCTGATGTTTGGAAAACGGTCGGTTATTCCATATCGGGAGCGTCACTCCTTCCGTGTATGATTGTATTCAGAAAAATCACTGATGATAAGTCGCTCAAAGGGATCAACACTTGGGTAGTGCTGTCTGTTGCAGCAGGTATATTAATAGCGTTGATGACTTATGCGGTATCAGGGGAGTATTCAAATTATACGCAGTTCCCGTTTTACACATCTGCACAGTTGTTGGAGGTAGGAGCGTTTAAAAGGCTTGATGTGTTGTTCCTTTTGATATGGGTTATAGGGATATATGTTAACGTGTCTGTAATGTTTTCTTCTCTGAAAGAGGTTTTATATATGACAGCGGAAGCGGTGAAGGCAAAACATTTGTTTAGAATATCAGTGTTAATAATAGCGGTGTTTTCTGGAATGGCAGTAAGCTATGAAAGATTACGCAATATTTTTCTGAGTTTCAGAGGGCTTACCGCGTTTATAGTGTTGACTGTATTTGTACTCCCGATAGCAGTTAATATATCGTTTAAGTATCTAAAAAAACGAAGACCTGCGAAGGTAATGACGCTGTTAATGCTGTCGGCGGTGTGTATGGCAGTTCTGACAGGGTGCGGAAAAACAGAGATACAAGACAGACTGATAATAAAGGGAGTAGGAGTAGATAAGAATACAATCGGCTATGATGTTACAGTACAATATATAGATACTTCATCTCAGGGAGAGACGCAGACTAACAAGTGTTTTACAGTTTCAGGGAAGACGATAGCTGACGCAATGGGAAAGATAAAAAACAGTATAGGACTTGAACCGTTTTTAGGTCAGTTAAGTGCAGTAGTAGCAGGGTATGAAACAGCAGAGAATATGGATAATATATCCGACTACTTTATGAGAAGAAGTGATATTCGTCCGTCAGTAAAACTGTATCTCAGTGAAAGTACGGCAAAAGAAATATTAGGATTTGAAAAAGACGGAACAATAATGCCAATAGATAAACTAACTTCAATTTCTCCCGAACTTTCGGTCAAGAGTAATGAATATACATTGTTAAGCTATAAGAATCAAAGACTGGATCCGACACAAACTCCTGTGGCAACAGTTCTCAGGTGTGAAGATACGATAAGATTATCAACAATGGCGGTGTTTGGTAGTAACGGTATCTATACTCTTGACGATAATAATTTAACAGCATATAAGACTATGAAAGGCATAAACAAAGGAACTGTATTGTGTAAAGATGAAATATCATGTATAGCGGAAACGTGTAAGGAGAAGGTTACGCTTGACAATAGTGATAAACTAAGCATTTATAGCAGTAGTGAGTTTTACCTAACGGTATTGGAGAATCCGAAAAAATATTCCGAAAAAGAAATATGCAGAATATACGAAGACTACCTTGAAGAAATAATAAATCGTTCAGCAGAGGAAATATTAGAAAAAAAACATGACGATATATACGGATTTGGCAGAAGACTGATAAAATTTGACAGAAAAAAAGGCGGTGCAGAGGAGCAATATAGAGAATTGTTATCTGAATGTAAACTAAATATTAACATCAAATGCAAAATTGTTAACAAATCTGAGTAATACTTTGTTATTATTTCATAAAAAATTAAGAAACTATTTTTTAAAATACCCCTTTAAAAAAGTATGAAAATATTGTATAATAGGATTATGATAAAGAAAGTGTATGTTTCATCGAATTTTAAAAAAGGGGCAGTGGAAATATGGCAAACTCGGTATCACTCGGGAAGATAATAGAAGAATTTTCCCTTGAAATAATATATACTCCAAAAGATCCAAAAGATATTCTGGTTACGGTTGCAGATTATAACAGACCTGGACTTGAACTCACAGGGTATTTAGACTACTTTGACAAAAACCGACTTATAATAATAGGACTCAAGGAGTACTATTATTATGAGAGAATGACCTCAGAACAGCGAACCGAGTCATTGGAAAAATTTCTGGCTCTTGTGCCGCCTGCAATGATATTTTGCAGAGGACTTCTGCCCTTTGACGAAATGAAAAGCGTAGCTGCAAAATATGGAGTTGCGCTGTTAGTATCACAAGAAGCAACATCCGATTTGACGGCTGCATTGGTATCATCACTTAATGTACACCTTGCGCCGACAGTAACTCGTCACGGCGTATTGGTAGAAGTATATGGTGAAGGACTGCTGTTAATGGGAGACAGCGGTATAGGAAAAAGCGAAACGGCGATTGAGCTTATAAAGAGAGGACACAGACTAATAGCTGATGACGCAGTTGAGATAAAGAGAGTGTCAAGCAAAACGTTGGTAGGTTCTGCACCTGAGAACATACGACATTTTATCGAACTCAGAGGTATAGGTATTATTAACGCAAGACGCATTTACGGTATGGGTGCCGTAAAGATGACAGAGAGAATAGATATGGTAATAAAGCTGGAACTCTGGGATAATACAAAGATTTATGACAGAATGGGAATGAACACAGAATTTATAGAGATACTTGGAAATAAAGTTCCGACAATAACCATTCCCGTAAAGCCTGGAAGAAATCTGGCAGTAATAATTGAAGCAGCGGCAATGAACAACAGACAGAAGAAGATGGGATACAATGCGGCAAAGGAACTTCTTTCAAATCTTGGTATGTCGTACGATCTGGGCGGCGGAGAGGAATAAGGAGGTTTTTTTTGTGAGAATAGTAGCAGATATGCATACTCATACAATAGCATCTACTCACGCTTACGGTACAATAAAGGAAATGGTTCAGCAGGCATCCGATATAGGATTATATGCGATAGGAATAACAGACCATGGTCCAAATATGCCCGGATCTCCAAGAGAATGGTATTTTAATAATTTTGCTGCAATTCCTTCAACATATTTAGGAGTAAGAGTATTAATGGGAGCAGAAGCTAATATAGCGGATTATGAAGGAAATCTTGATATTCCCAAAGACACTCTTGACGGACTTGAATGGATAGTGGCATCGTTACATTATCCTACTCTTGATATGAGCAAGATAAAGCCAACAGTAGAAACATGCACTGCACTCTATCTCAATGCAGCAGAGAATCCATATATCAACGTAATAGGACATAGTGATGCACCGTTTTTTGCATATGATTACGAAGAGGTAATACCCGTTTTTGCACAAAATGGTAAGCTGATCGAAATAAACGATTCTACATTTAAGAGAAAAAAGGACTGTATCGGAAACTGTATAAAAATTGCAAAGATATGCAAAAAAGTTGGTGCGCCAATCATAGTAAATACAGACGCTCATTTTATGACAGAAGTTGGAGTGGCAGACGGTTCACTGAGAATGTTGGAGGAGATAGGATTTCCGGAGGAACTTGTTGTCAATTCATCGGTAGAGAGGTTTGAAAAATACCTGAAGGAGCATAATTTGCCGCTCAGGCAATTATAATTTAATAAACAAAATCAATAAACGTGAGGATATATATGAACAATATAGAAAGCATAGAGAATATTATTTCCAAAGCAAGAACTATGGGCTGTGAAATAAAACAAGACGAACCGCTCTCAAAGTTTACTACATTCAAGATAGGCGGAGCGGCAGCAGCTGTTGTTACAGTGAATAATGTAAAAGAGTTGTCTGAAATTTTGTCGCTGTGCAAACAAAACAATGTACAGAGAATGGTGATAGGCAACGGTTCAAACCTTCTAGTAAGCGACGAAGGCTATGAAGGAATTGTAATAAAGCTGGACGGTGACTTTAAGAATATAACGATAGACGGTGAAACGATAAAATGTGGTTCGGGAGTAACGCTTGCGTCACTGTGTAAGTTTGCAAGGGATAATAGTCTAAGCGGTCTTGAATTCGCGTGGGGAATACCCGGAACCGTCGGGGGAGCCGCATTTATGAATGCGGGTGCATACGGCGGAGAGATGAAGAATGTAGTAATGTCAACATCATACATAAATGATGACGGAGCTGCGGGCACATACATAGGAGAAGAAAATAAGTTTTCATATCGATACAGTATTTATTCGGAAAACAATTATGTAATAACAGGAGTTACATTTAAGTTTAAAACAGATGATCCTGAGCTAATAAAGGAACGCATGGACGATTATATGTCGAGAAGAAGATCAAAGCAGCCGCTTGATTATCCCAGTGCAGGAAGTGTATTCAAGCGTCCGGACGGATATTTTGCCGGAGGGTTGATTGAAGAATGTGGACTTAAGGGATATAGTATAGGCGGAGCACAAGTAAGCGAAAAACATGCGGGATTTATAATCAATAAAGGCGGAGCAACGTGTAGCGATGTTTGCAAACTGGTAGAACACATACAGAAGACCGTGAAAGAAAATAAGGGTGTAGAGCTTGAGTGTGAAATCAGAAGAATACAATAAATTAAGGTAGGGATTTGTATGGAGTTTATTATAGTGAGCGGAATTTCAGGAGCAGGAAAAACTTCTGCTCTTCACGCTATGGAGGATATAGGATTTTACTGTGTAGATAATATTCCGCCGGCACTATTGTGTACGTTTTACGATCTTTGCGATAAATCAGCAGATATGAGAATGAAACGTGTAGCGGTAGTTCTCGACGTTCGTGTCGGAAATTTCTACGAAGAGTTTTCGGCAGCTGTTGCAAAGCTAAGAAAGGAAAACTATCAGTACAAAACGCTTTTCCTTGATGCAAGCAATGATGTAATAGTCAGACGATTTCGTGCAACAAGAAGAAAGCACCCGCTGTGTCCTGATGCGTCGATATATACAATAAGCGATGCAGTAGATCTTGAGAGAGGTTTGTTGATGAAGCTGAAGCAATCAGCTGATTACCTGATAGATACATCTTACCTGTCAAGCGCACAGCTAAAAGAGAGAATATCAACATTGTTTTTAGAGAATGATATTTCTGCACTTGCGGTGACTTGTGTATCGTTTGGATTCAAGTACGGTGTACCTACCGAAGCAGATATAATGTTTGATGTAAGATGTCTGCCAAATCCGTTTTATATAGATGAATTGAAATACAAAAACGGACTTGACGCGCCGGTGAGGGATTATGTTCTGAAATGGGAACAAACGCAGGGATTGTTGTCAAAGATGATAGATTACATAGATTACACGCTACCGCTTTATGCAGATGAGGGCAAAGCTCAGTTAGTAATAGCAATAGGCTGTACAGGCGGAAAGCACAGATCTGTCGCACTTACGCAGGCTGTATATGATCATCTGATAGAGAACAAGCATAAAGTTAGCGTACATCACAGGGATATCGGAAAGGCATAAGGAGGATATAAGTGTCTTTTTCATCAGAGACAAAAAAAGAATTATGCAGAGCAAAGCTCAAACCAGTTGAGCTTGCATGGGCGGAGGCATACGGTTTGCTTCTGTTTGCGAAGAAGTTTAGCTCAAAAGAGATATACTTTCGAACAGAGAGTGTTGACGCAGCAAACCGTTTTGCCGATGTAATTACAATACAAACAGGAGCAATAGTAGAGATAAGTAAATCTCTGAGCGTAAGGGGCAGAGAGAGTATAAAGTATAAGGTAAGCGTAGTATCGGAAAATGACTGTGAAAAGGTATATTCTCAGTGCGGACACAATGTAACCGATCTAAATCTCAAAATCAACTGGGCAAATATTGGATATGATATGTGTATGGGCGCTTTTTTGAGAGGAGCTTTTCTGACTTGTGGAAGCGTTTCGTCGCCCGAAACCGAATACAGACTTGAGTTTTGTGTTCAGCATAAGGTGCTTTCGGATGAGCTTTGCAGGTTTATAGAAGAATTGGGAGAAACGACGATCGGCAGACGAATAACTCCCAAGGTATCGGTAAGGCGTGGTGCATATATAGTCTATATAAAAGATAGTGAGGATATATCCGACTTGCTTACGATAATGGGCGCAGGAGGCGCAAGCATGACGATAATGCAGGTCAAGATATTACGAAATGCTGAGAATAATAGAATAAGAGTAATAAACTCACAGCTTGCCAATACAGATAAAACATTGTCAGCAGCGGCAAAACAAGTACAGGCGATAGAAATTCTCAAATCGGACGGAAGATATAGTTCGTTGAGTGATGAACTGAAAGAGGCAGCCGAAATAAGAGAGAAGTATCCGCTTGTATCGCTAAAAGAGTTATGTACGTATTTTGAAAAGCCTATTAGCAAATCTGGCTTGAATCATAGGCTTAATAAGCTGATAGAGCTTGCAGGATTATAAAAAGGAGATTGATTGAAATGGGAATATTTGATAAATTTTCAAAAAAGAGTACGGATAAGGAGAAAAAAGAAGAAACAGAGAAAGAAGTATCAGAGAACAAAGTTATTGACATAAAAAATGCAAAGAGCGAAGATGCGCCTGCTGATACTGCCGATAAAACAGTTACGGAAAAGCCTAAAACTACCCGTTTTACACTTGTTGTTGATTGTATAAAGGAATTGGGTGACGACAAAGGTGTGATAGTAGGAGGAAATCTCCATGGTACAGTAAATGTACATGATAAGATTTTTATCCTGCACCCAATGTTTAAGGAAAGTCCGGTTATAGAGATTGACGGTATAGAGTTGCTTGAGAAGGACAGTCTGGGACAGGGAGAAAAGGTAGAGTTTGCATCGGATAAAAGAGTAGGGTTAACTATTTCTGCAATCAAGGAGAAGAATAAAGCACCAAAGTATTCTGTTGTTACCAATATAATACCTCAGTTGACACCTCACCCGAAGAAGCCTTTGGATAATCCATTTTTACTCGGACTTACTTATGAATATCCATATTTGATTAAGGACAGAATGTTTGCTGATTTGTTTACGTTTACTGTTTTCTCAACAGGTTATCTCACACCGGTGGAACTGGATAAACAACCGGTTGCAGCAGAAAACGGTGCAATGAGAATTCCACAGAACAGCAGAGTAGGTTTTAAGCTATTGTCAAATCCGGAGCAAAAGGAAGAAAAGCTTCTTGCTGTATTTACTGATTTTGCAGCATTAGGAAGATGGAAATCACTTTTTGAGGACGGCAAGTCACCGAATTCTATAATTTTGAACTTTGATAAATGTGCAGAAATAGCACTTCAGAACGGGGGTTATATAATCAATCCGTTTGGCCCGGCACCGGTATATGTATCAAAGCACAATATTGAGTATGCTCAGAAGATGAAGAGTGATATGGATAAGAAAATAGCACAGGATAAAAAATAATGCTATAAAAGAGGACGGAGTAATTCGTCCTCTTTGTCGTTTTGAAAATACCTCAAAATAAGAAAATAAGCCGATCTGTTTTGATGAATAATAAATTGTAATTTGTTGAAAGTAAGGAGAATAGTTGTAGTATTTGCCACTTGTGAAGAAGTAAAAAATGTGATAAAATGATACTTAATGATTAGTTTTCTGTGTGTCATACTATGTGATTTAACAGCAATGTTATCAAAAAGCAAACATATTTAATAACAGCGAATGATATAATGAAGTGCAAAATGGAAAGGAATATTTTATGAACAGATATATATGGTTGATCGGCGAAAATCTTGGCAACACTGCTAACAACAATTCATATTACTTCTGGCTTTCTTCAATGGAGAATGATGATGATATTGATAAATATTATGTTTTTTGTGATAACAGGAAAAACAGAAAAATATATAAAAGTCTCCCGGCAAAATACAAGAAGAATATAGTCTGGCGAAATACAGTGCGTCACTTAAAGCTTTATGTAAATGCTGACATGTTTTTTGTTTCAGAGAGTTACAGAGACGTCAGACCGGAGAGAATACTAGGAAGAGATCTAGATTTATCTACCGAAAAACCACTGATATATCTCCAGCATGGAACACTTGGAATAAAAGCATTAGGTTATCAAGGAAATTCGTATAACAATAACTTTTTCAGATTTGTATATTACAATAAGCAAATTGCTCCGATATTTGAAGAGTATAATAACTTTAAACCATATCAAATGTACTACGGTGAGTATCAACCACGATATATAGAACTTGTACGCCGTTATAAGGAGTATAAATCAGAAAAGAAAAAGATACTCTGGTTTTTAACATGGAGAGAGTATATGGGTGAGAATATACCCACAAAAATACTTCTCCGAAAGATTCAGAAAACAGTAACCGATCCAAACCTTCTTGAATATCTTGATAAAACTGATACAGACTTGGTAATGTGTGTACACAAGTTTTTTGATGACGAGAAGATAGAGATGATTATGGGAGACTGTAAAACAGACCATGTAATGTTTGTACAGGCATCACAGACAGATGTAATGCAGGAGCTTGTGAGTTGTGATTTGTTAATTACGGATTATTCGTCTGTCGGATTTGACGTAACATTGATTGACAAACCGGTAATACTGTTTCAGCCCGATATCGAAGCATATCTTTCAAAAAGAGATTTGTATTGCGAAATAGACGAATTGAATGAATATAATATTACAAAGTCGCACGAACTGGTAGAAGCGATTGTAAACGGAAATTATGGAATAAACGGATTTTTCAGGAAAAAAATGCCTGATATAATAGACTTGGATTATATTCTTTCCGGAAAGCATATACAGAAAATGTATGATGATTTTTCAAAGATCCAGCATCATAAGATTACATTTATAGGATATAATTTCTATGGAATAGGCGGAACAGTATTTGCAACAAGATCGCTTGCAGAAGCATTGATGGAAAAAGGCTATCTTGTACAGTTGTTGTCCTTGAAAAGAAATCAGAAGCCAAAACTAATGCCATTTGCACTAAACCTCTATCCGCTCTATGATGCAAATAGAATGAGCCCTCTTAACTTGATAAAACGACATTTGGTAAGAGGTAAGAAAAAGTTCTCATATCTGAAGTATGATAAAGATATAGTGAATCTTAAGCCTTATGCAGGTTGGAAGCTAACAAAATGGTTGAAAACAACAAACAGTGAAACAGTAATTTCTACAAGAGAATCACTGCATTTGTTTTTGAATGATGCAAGCTCAGAGAATATAAAGAACAAGATATATTTCTTCCATTGTCCGGTTGAAATATTTGAGGGAGTGTTCCCAAATATATTAGAACCACTCAACAAGTGCGACATAGATAAGGCTGTTTTCGTAACAGAAACAAACAGACAGAAGTTTATAGAAGATTTTAACTTTACAAACTATAAACGACATATAGTACTTGGAAATTGTCTTGAATCCTCACGATCTGTTGCAAGAGAAGAAATTGAGGCGGTAGAGGAGAAGGAAGTATACAGAGGAATATACCTTCTTCGAATAAGCGAAGACAGGAAACCGGATTTAGAGAACCTGATAGGTTATGGACGTTATCTGAGAGACAATAAGATCGAAAACATAAAGATAGATGTATTTGGAGCAGGCGATTATGTAGATGAGTTTATAGATATACTAATCGATGAAGATCTTACAGATTATATATGCTACAATGGAATTACTCCCGACGGACCTGCAGAAATACGTCAGCACGATGCAGTAGTGGACTTCTCCCTCAACCATTCATTCGGAATGCCATATATAGAGGGAATAATGAATGGTAAAATGGTATTTTGCCAGAAAAACCAGGGTTCAAAAGAGGTAATGGAGAAGATACCGGAAGCATATATTCGTTCATATGAGGATCTTACCAAAAAGATACTGTCATTGCCTGAGATCCCTGCGGAAAAGCTTCAGGAATATTACGATATTATTTCAGAGAAGTATTCACGTGATACACTGGCTAAAAACATGATAGCATATCTTAATGAAGAATAAAAAATATCGACGTCGTAAGAAAAACTTATGACGTCGATTTTTTGTGAAAAAAAGCGGAACAACACCGCTGAAGTTCCGCTATGAGTAATTATTATTACCCTCAAACTATGTCTAATTATACAACCTAATACTGCATTTGTCAATATTTCGATATAAAAACTTTAATTTGAAAAAAATGTTACCATAAATTCAAGAATGTAAAAAAAACAATAGACATATCATTTCCAATGGGCTATAATAATATAAAGGAGGCAGAGAAATGACACAGGATCAGAGAAGGATTTATCTAATAAAACAACTGCTTGCGGAAAACGTGAAATACAAGAGTATGAAGATACCATCAGATATAAACCACCAGAAGGAATTACTCAGAACGCTAATGAATGAAAGAAACCCTGCACCGATTAGTAAAGAATTCATAGAGGTACAGGACGAATACTTAAAAACAGCAATAGCCGAAAAAGGAATAACAAAGCTGGGTGATTTAAAACCGGTAATAAAAGACATATACTTGTGGCAGGGCGATATAACTACGCTTGAGTGCGATGCAATAGTAAATGCGGCAAATACTCAGATGTTGGGGTGTTTCAGGGCAATGCATAACTGCATAGATAATTGTATTCACACTTTTGCAGGAGTACAGCTGAGAAATAAATGTAATGAAATAATGAAGAAACAAGGTCATAATGAACCGTCCGGACGTGCGAAAATAACGCCCGCATTTAATTTGCCATGTAGGTAT
>ONAH01000158.1 GCA_900315715.1 uncultured Eubacteriales bacterium | reverse complement strand
TTCTCCTCATAGCTTAGTCTTGAAATCTTATAAGCCGCGCCTCTTACTTTAAACGAACCTGTTACCTGAAGATTTTCGGGCTTAATATAGAGATTTACTTCGGGATTTATTTTAGGAGCATGAATAAGTCCCGTATTTCTGATAATATCCTTTAATACAAATGATGCCTGATATACATTTTCGAGTGTCAGCATTTTAATACCATTCCCTTCATACCTGTTATTTGGCGGGAATATCTTTAACGATTTTCCGTCATATTCTGATGCTTTCTTTATATCATAGTTTTGAGCAAACAAGATCTCCCATCTCGCTGCATGTTACTTTCTTTACATTTTCGTCTTTACCTGCTATATCGCCTGTTCTGTAACCGTCCGTCAGAACATCGTCAACAGCTTTTTCTATTGCGTCTGCTTCCTCTATCATGTCGAAAGAATAGCGGAGCATCATTGCAACCGACAGAATTGTTCCGAGCGGATTTGCAATATTCTGTCCTGCAATATCGGGCGCCGAACCGTGTATCGGCTCATACATGCCAAGTGTTGTTGAAGAAAGGCTTGCAGACGGCATCATGCCGATTGAACCTGTAAGCATACTTGCTTCGTCAGAAAGAATATCGCCGAACATATTCTCCGTTACAATTACATCGAACTGACCGGGATTTCTGATTAGCTGCATAGCGGTGTTGTCAACGAGAATGTCGCTATACTCTACGTCGCTGTACTCCTGTGCAAGTCTGTGCATTACCTTTCTCCAAAGCTTTGAAGAATCAAGTACATTTGCCTTATCTACCGAATGAACCTTCTTGCCTCTCTTGCGTGCGGTTTCAAAAGCAACTCTGCCTATTCTCTCTATCTCATGCTCACTGTAAAACATAAGGTCTGACGCTGCTTCTTCTCCGTTTTGTTCAAACGTCTTATGCTCTCCGAAGTAGATACCGCCTGTAAGCTCACGAACCATCATCAGATCAAGTCCGTCTTTAATGCCTGTTTCTTTAAGCGGAGATGCGCCCTTTAGCTGTGAGAACATCTTTGTCGGACGAAGATTTGCGAATAATCCAAGTTCGCTTCTTACTTTAAGCAAAGCCTTTTCGGGGCGTTTTGCAGGGTCGATAGTATCCCACTTAGGGCCGCCTACTGCGCCTAATAGTACGCTGTCGCAGTTCTTACATCTCTCAAGTCCCTCGTCGGTTATCGGTACTCCGAACTTATCAATAGACGCGCCGCCTATGTCAACAAAGTCCTTTTCAAATGTGTGTCCGTACTTCTCGCCTATCTTATCAAGTACCTTTAAAGCCTCGTCAACTATCTCCGGGCCTATACCGTCACCCTTTAATACTGTAATTTTTTTGTTCATATTTCTCACCTTTTATTCTTTGAGTTAGGAATGGGTGGTAGTTTGAAGTATATAGTTATATGCTCATTCCGCTCTTTTTTACCCACAGTATTCCCTTCACTCGTTTTATATCAAAAATATTCCTGTTACTTTGTAAGAAGAGATTTTACCTTTTCTATTGCTTCTTCAAGTGTATTACATTCTTGAAGAATAGTAAGAATTTTACGAGTTTGATTCTCTTCTGTTACTTCTTTGAACAATTTGCTCAAATTCATCTCATCGTCCATTGTATATTTCCTTTCCTGCACTTGCCGCCGTACTCGTCTTGGTTACTCCGCTCTTACAAATCCTTATCTTATTTATTCTTTATCGAATTAAGCAATCCGTTAGCCTTGATGATTTCCTTGATAAAATCAGGGAAAGGCTGTGCCTGATACTGCTCTGATTTTGTTTCGTTATAAATAACACCGCTGTCAAAATCTATCTTTACAATATCGCCGTCATCTATCTTTTCGCTTGCTTCGGGACACTCCAGAATTGCAAGACCTATGTTGATAGAATTTCTGTAAAATATTCTTGCAAAACTCTTTGCAATAACGCAGTCAATACCCGATGCTTTTATAGCAATAGGTGCGTGTTCTCTTGACGAACCGCAGCCGAAATTCGCTCCGCCTACCATTATATCGCCCTTAGATACCTTATTAACAAAAGTTGTGTCGATATCCTCCATACAGTGCTTTGCAAGCTCACTGTGGTCGGCTGTGTTCAAGTATCTTGCAGGAATGATAACGTCTGTATCTATATTGTTTCCGTACTTATGTACTTTGCCGTGTGCGTTCATATATATCTATCCTCCTTATTATCAAAGCGTTCTTGGATCTGTGATAACACCCGTCAATGCGCTTGCTGCGGCAACTGCCGGACTTGCAAGGTATATTTTAGATGTAATATGTCCCATTCTGCCTAAGAAGTTTCTGTTTGTTGTAGCTACCGCAACTTCGTTCTCCGCAAGAATTCCCATGTATCCGCCAAGACAAGGACCGCATGTCGGTGTTGATACTGCGCAGCCTGCGTCTATGAATATATCAATATACCCCGCTTTGATAGCTTCCTTGTAAATCTTCTGCGTTGCTGGGATAACTATACATCTTACGCCCTTTGCTATATGTTTACCCTTCATTATCTCCGCTGCTGCTTTAAGGTCGGATATTCTGCCGTTTGTACAAGAACCGATAACAGCCTGATCTATCTTGATTTCTGACAGTTCAGACGCATTCTTTGTATTTTCAGGAAGATGCGGACACGCAACTGTCGGCTCTATCTCACTTAAATCTATATCTATTACCTGCTCATACTCCGCATCATCGTCTGCTTTGTATATCTTATACTCTCTGTTTACTCTTTCGTTTACATAAGCCAATGTCTGCTCATCAACCTCAAATATACCGTTCTTTGCGCCTGCTTCGATAGCCATATTTGATATACAAAGTCTGTCGTCAACACTAAGCTCTGCCACGCCTTCACCTGTAAACTCCATTGACTTATACAACGCACCGTCAACACCTATTTTGCCGATAATATAAAGGATAACGTCCTTACCTGCAACCATTGGTTTGAGTTTTCCTGTAAGGTTGAACTTTATAGCCTCCGGTACTTTGAACCATGCTTCACCCGTTGCCATACCTGCCGCCATATCAGTACTGCCTACGCCTGTTGAGAATGCGCCCAAAGCACCGTATGTACAGGTGTGTGAGTCTGCGCCGATAACTATATCCCCCGGTGCAACAAGACCTTTTTCGGGAAGCAATGCATGCTCAATACCCATATCGCCTACATCATAGTAATTGTCTATGTCGAACTTGCACGCAAAACAACGACACTGCTGAGTCTGCTGAGCTGCCTTTATATCCTTGTTCGGTACAAAGTGATCCATTACCATAGCTATCTTTGATTTATCGAAAACACCGTCAAAGCCGTTTTTTTCAAATTCGTTGATAGCAACGGGAGTTGTAATATCGTTTCCAAGTACAAGACTCAGCTTTGTTTTGATAAGCTGTCCCGGTACTACCTTATCAAGTCCCGCACCTGCGGCAAGGATCTTCTGTGTCATAGTCATACCCATAACTATTTTCTCCTTTTATCTTTTATATATATTATTTATTTTTCTCACGTCTGTTTATTGCACTGAACAACGCATCTACGGAGGAATATATAATATCGTTATTTACGCCTACGCCCCACTCTACGTTGCCGTTCTTATCGGTAATGCTTACATAAGTTACAGCCTTTGAGTCCGAACCTCTCTCCAGTGCGTGTTCGGTATATGAGAGATCGGAAATATCTACATTGAGATTATGTCTTAACGCACGGCTTACCGCACTCAGTCTGCCCGAACCCTCTGCCTCAATAGTTTTCTTTTCGCCGTATGCATCAACTACCATTGTTACATACATACGCTCTCCATTGTTTACCTTCTTGAAAACAATATCCTCAAGTTTTATCGGCTCTTTGATGTTTACAAACTCCTTGCAGAATTCGTCAAACACTTCGTTCGGAAGCATTTCCTTATGATTTACGTCTGATACGTTCTTTATGAAGTAGCTTACCTTTTCGCTCAATGCCTTCGGAAGAACATAGCCGTAGTTTGTTTCAAGCAGATATCCTACTCCGCCCTTACCGGACTGAGAGTTTATGCGAATAACATCTGTCTGGTACTCACGTCCCACATCTGCCGGATCTATCGGAAGATACGGTATAGTCCATGTACTGAGGTTGTGTTCCTCATGCCACTTCTTGCCCTTTGCAATAGCGTCCTGATGTGAACCTGAGAATGCGGCAAACACAAGCGCTCCCGCATAAGGCGAACGGTCGCTTACCTTCATTCTTGTAACTCTCTCATAAAGATCGCATATTGACGGAATATCGGAGAAATCAAGCTGTGGATCTATGCCCTGTGAGAACATATTCATAGCAAGCGTTACTATATCAACGTTACCCGTTCTCTCTCCGTTTCCGAAAAGCGTACCCTCTACACGGTCTGCTCCCGCAAGAATTCCAAGCTCTGTATCCGCAACGCCACAGCCTCTGTCGTTGTGCGGGTGCAAAGATACTTCTATTGCGTCACGATATTTCAGTCTGTCTGACATATACTCTATCTGATTTGCGTAAATATGAGGTAAAGAATGTTCAACCGTTACAGGAAGGTTGATAATAGCTTTTTTGTCGGGAGTCGGCTGTAATATATCAAGCACAGCGTTACATACCTCAAGTGCATACTCAGGCTCCGTTCCGGTAAACGACTCCGGCGAATACTCTACACGGAAATCCGTACCCTGCTCCTGCTGAAGTCTTTTGATAAGCTTTGCACCGTTTATTGCTATTTCCTTAATTTCCTCTTTGGACTTTTTGAACACCTGCTCTCTCTGAGCATAAGATGTTGAGTTGTAGAAATGAACTATCGCATTTTTACAGCCTTTGAGCGACTCAAACGTCTTGAGTATAATATGCTCTCTTGCCTGTGTAAGCACCTGTACAGTTACATCATCGGGAATACGATTTTCGTCGATCAGTCTGCGTAAAAAGTTATACTCCGTTTCACTTGCAGCCGGAAATCCTACTTCTATCTCCTTAAAACCGATTTTTACAAGCATATCAAAAAACTCAAGTTTTTCTTCAATACTCATCGGAATAATGAGTGACTGATTACCGTCACGAAGATCCACCGAACACCATGTCGGAGCCTTATCTACATACTCCTTTTTAACCCATTTGTACTCGTTGACCGGTGGATTAAAGTACTGTCTTTGGTATCTGTCGTAGTTTTTCATGTTAAATTCTCCTTAAATCAAAATCTCTTTGCTTTAAGAGTATGGTACATCAACAAAAAAGTCCTCGTCTTTGTTAAAAGACGAAGACTACAATACATAGTTCCGCGGTACCACTTTTATTGATTCTTACAGAATCCACTCTTTCAGCACAATCAATGCCAACCTCCTTTAACGGGGAGGAGCCGTCCTTCCTACTCTGAATACTCATTTCAGTCAGCCGCTCAAGGGAGAGCTCAGTAATCGGAGCAATGCCGCCTCACATCAACCGACGGCTTTCTGAAAAAGCTTATTCCGAAACCTTAAACCCTATCATCGCATTTACTATTATATAATTGGTTAAATAAGATTATAACTCAAAAATCATCGCTTGTCAACCGCTTTTTGTTATTTATATGCAGATAGTTTATATCACCCGCATTATAACAATGCATAAAAACGGAGATAAGAACATACACATTCCTATCTCCGCAATCCCAATCAAACTTAATATACAAACACTGCAACACCCGGATAAATCAGGTTAAACAGTTCTCCCGCCTTATCAAGCGGCATATTTACACAACCGTGCGAACCGTTCCATGTATAGAGCTGTCCTCCGAAGTACGGCTGCCACGTTGCGTCGTGGAAACCTACATCGTCAGCAAAAACCATCCAGTAAGCAACCTGCGTAGCGTAGCCGGGGCCTCTCAAAGTTGCGTTCTGATCCATATATATTAATCTGAACGCTCCTCTCGGCGTATCGTGATAGCCGTCGGGCTGACCTGTTACTACATCGCTTTCAAACACGATCTTGCCGTCCAGATAAAACCACATATGCTGTGCGTCTATGCTTACTTCCGCATAATCTCCGCCATAATATGTTTTCGGATCATAACTTGCGGCAACTCTTATCCACCACTTGTCGCTTTCTTCGCTTCTGTCGGTAAGGTTTATATCAAAAGACTTCTTTGCCTCTACTATTTTCTTTAGCTGATCAACCGCATACTCGTTATCAAGCATCCAGCCGTAATAGCTGTTTGTTATTTCTATCTCCTGGCCCGATGTTGTTTTAAACTGCTTCGGCGAACTAAACGTGTTGTACGTTTCTGCCAGTGTTTCTACATAGCTCTCTATCTTCTCGTCGCTGAGTTCAAGAGTATAGGATCCGTTGTTCTGTCTTTTTACCGATACCCAGTCGGCTATCCTTTCAACATCGGCAGTTTCTTTCTTATCTCCGAAGCCAAGTGTTATCTCCATTCCGGCAATCTCGTCACAAGCTGCTTTTCTTGCTATTAGATCTTCGTCGTCCGAATATATCTCCGGCTTGTCGTACAGCTCTTTCTCAACAAGGTCAAGCTCTGTTTCCTGAGTTTCAAGTGCTATTCTTACCTCTTTTTCAAGTTCGTCACGATGTGCCGTATTTCCTATATCCTCCGGTATTATTTTGAACTCACCGTCCATTAACACCAGCGTCGCATTCTGAGCTTTTACCGGAGTTTCTGGATCTACACAGTTCAGTCCGTCAATAACTCCCGCAAGCTTTTCATCGTCACAACTGTATGTAATGTATCCGTCGTTGAGTATGTAGTGTTTGTCCTCAAAGAAGTACATTATCCATGACATTCCGTTCTGAATGTTCAGCAGGTTATCAAACTTATCTGATATATGTGCCTCCAAGCCTACATCACTGCCTTTGATGTATTCCTTTGCACCGTCCTTTTCAAGCAGTGTAAGTATATATTCGTCGCTTGAAACGTCGATCTTCTCTTTAGCCTGACTAATTGATAAAAAAGAAACGTTAGTATTATTGAATGTTGTTCCCGGGAAGAAGTGCTGTGAAAAATAATACCCTGCTGTTCCGTATCCTGCCATAAGAACCAATAGCACAACAAGGGTTATCACCAGTACTAAACCCGAACCCTTTGACTTCTTTTTTCTTTTAGTTTTTTTTGCACTCATATTAACTGCAGCCCTCCGCTTTTTGCATATACAAAATTTCGTTATTCAATATTAATTCAATATATTTAATCTCTATGTAATAGAATAACACATGTTTTTACGAATTTCAATCTATTTTGAAACTTTTTTGTAAAAATTGCATTGATAATATTACAGCTTTGAAAGCAAAAAATTTGTACATTCTATCAATACCCCAAATTCATAAAATGCATAAAAATAATGCACTCTAATAAACGTTATTATAATCAAGTTACATATGCCTTTTTATATTGTCAAATTCGCAAAATAATTTGACATTTTTTTGAACTTTAAACAAGATCTAAGGCTTGACAATAGATTTCTATCGTATTATCATATATGTTGAGAATTCGTGCAATCATATATTAAAGCATACTAAGTATAACCATGCACAGACGTGCATAAAATATTAATAGGGGAATACCCCATGTGTGAGGGAAGTATTTTTATGGATCAGATCTTTTGTTCAAGAAACCTTTTTTACCGTGATCCTATGGGTGCGGTCGAAGAGGGAACCGCAGTTCACTTGAGAATCAAGGTTCCTCTTTATCTCAAATGCAGTAAAGCTCATTTGATTGTAATTGATGAAAGCAGAAACAGCAAGCGTGACAACTACACTATGCTGTGGGGCGGTACATCTGATGAGAGCGAAATATGGGAATGTGATTTTGCTCCTACAAAACGCGGTCTTTATTGGTACACGTTCCAGCTTGATACAGCAGACGGAATAAGATACCTTGTGCGTGATTTCGGAAGCAACGCAAGAATCGACTACAACATTATCTACTCATGGCAGCTTACTTGCTATAAAAAAGGCTTCGATACACCAAACTGGATGCCCGGCGGTGTTATGTATCAGATTTTTCCGGACAGATTTTATTTTTCCGGTGAAAGCAAGCGTGAAGGACGTTCCGACAGAGAATATCACAAAAGCTGGGACGAAACTCCCGAATGGCGTCCGAATAAAGACGGTATTATCACAAATACAGACTTCTTTGAAGGCGACTTAAAGGGCATTATGCAGAAGCTTGATTACCTTGAGGATTTAGGCGTAACCTGCATTTACCTCAACCCTATTTTTGAGGCATACTCAAACCACAGATACGACACGGCAAGCTATGAAGATATTGATCCGCTTCTTGGTACAGAGGAGGACTTCAAGGCACTTTGTGCTGAGGCTAAAAAAAGAGGAATACATATTATAAACGACGGTGTTTTCTCACACACAGGAAGCGACAGCAAGTACTTCAACCGTCAGGGCAGATATAAAACTCTTGGTGCGTTCAACTCTAAGGAATCTCCTTATTACAGCTGGTACGATTTTAACAACTGGCCATACGGCTATAACTCATGGTGGGGATTCGATACTCTTCCAAACACAAGAGAGGACGATCCCGGCTACAACGAATACATTAACGGCGAAAACGGTATTATCCGCAAGTGGATAAAAGCCGGCAACAGCGGTTGGCGACTTGACGTTGCAGACGAACTGCCCGATATTTTTATTGAAAGACTTCGCAAGGCTGTAAAAGCTGAGGACGAAAACGCTATCGTTATCGGTGAGGTTTGGGAGGACGCTTCCAACAAGGAAAGCTACGGTTCAAGAAGAAAGTTCCTTTTGGGCGATCAGCTTGATACTGTAATGAACTATGTTTTCAGAGGTGCTATTCTTGGATATCTCAAGGGTGTTGACGCATATCACATCATGGAGGGTATTCTCTGCATTATGGAGAATTATCCACGTCCGGTTATCAAGAACCTCATGAACTTTGTTACAACACACGATACCGAAAGAACACTTACGCTGCTTGCAGGTGAACCGCTAAACGGTCGTGACAGGAGTTTCCAGAATTCCACAAAGATGACTCCGGAACAGAGAGCTTACGGATTAAAACTTATGCACCTTGCGGCAGGACTTATGTTTACTCTCCCAGGATTCCCGTGCATTTATTACGGTGACGAAGCAGGCGTTGAGGGTTACAAAGATCCGTTCAACCGCTCAACATACCCATGGGGCAAAGAGGATACTGAACTTGTTGACTGGCACAGAAAACTTGCTAAGTTCCGCCGTTCAAGTTCCTGCTTCAACGACGGTGAATTTAAGGATACTTTCTGTAAAAACAACATTATGTCATTTGTAAGATACGACAAGGACTGCAAAGTGTTCTGTATATTCAACTCAGGCAACGACAATGCAACAGTACCATTGCCAAGAGGTTTTGACAACGGTAATATTGAACTTGCTACACATGACAGCGTTATGATCGAAAACCACGAAATACATCTGCCGCCGCTTAGCTGCGCATTTGTTAAGGTAAACGAGTAATTTTTTAAAGTGTTGAAAGCGGAGTTTGAAGTGTAAATTTCTTTCTCCGCTCTCAGCACTCATTTTCTTGACAACAAGCTTTTTTTATGATATTATATTCAAGTAAATCTGTGCCAATAGCTCAGCAGGATAGAGCGTTCGCCTCCTAAGCGAAAGGTCGGGGGTTCGAATCCCTTTTGGCACGCTTCTTTTTTGATCTGTCGATGTATGTCGGCAGATTTTTTATTATATCTAATACAAAAAAAGACACAGCACTTCTGTAACAGCCGTGCTGTGTCTTTTTATAAACAATTTATACAATACTGTACTCAAAATTCTCCCACTTAACCGTATCCCCAACATCTATCCCAAACGGCAGAAGCGCAAGTGCTACTTGTATTTCATCGTTTGTATCGACACGTTTAAGATAAGCGTAATCTCCGTTTATTCTGTCAACTTTATAGTAAAAAATATCCATTATACTCACCGCACAATCATTTCGACACTACTTCATATCCCGTATCTGTTACAACAACCTGTATCTCCCACTGTGCAGAGGGTTTGCCGTCTGCCGTATAGATAGTCCAACCGTCCTCTTTATCGGTGTTAATTCTATGAGTACCCATATTTATCATAGGCTCTATTGTAAAGCACATTCCGGGTACAAGAAGCATATCCGTACCTTTTTCGGTTACATAGCTTACCCACGGATCCTCATGAAACTCCAGCCCTATTCCGTGACCGCCGATCTCTCTTACCACACTGTATCCGTTCTCCTTTGCAAGATCGTTTATTACCTGTGCGATATCTCCCAGATGTGCCCACGGCTTTACCTGCTCCAGACCAAGATATACAGCCTGTTTTGTAACTTCGACAAGCTTTCTCTTTTCTTCGCTGACATTTCCTATGCAAAACATTCTTGAGGCGTCACCAAAGTATCCTTTATATATCGTAGAAACGTCTACATTTATTATATCGCCGTCTTTCAGCACAACTTTTTCTGACGGTATTCCGTGACATACAACTTCATTGATCGATGTGCATACGCTTTTCGGAAACCCCTCATAATTGAGCGGTGCAGGTATCGCACCAAGTCGCTTTGTTTCCTCATATACCCAGCGGTCTATGTCCTCTGTTGTACAGCCCTCACATATTTTTGACGATACATAGTCAAGTACGGCAGAGTTAATTCTTCCGCTTTCACGAATTCCGTCGATCTGTGCTTTGTTTTTAATTATCTTTCTGCTTGGGACTATCTCCCCGTTTAGCTTATGCTCTGCTATTATCTCATCTATGTCACAGTGGCATTTTTTATATTTCTTTCCGCTGCCACACCAGCAGGGATCATTTCTGCCTATTTTTTCCATTATTACACCTCAGTTCGTTATTATTGTCTGCTACTCGGTTGTTTCCAAGTTCGGTTTTTGTTTCCTGAACACGCTCGGCGAACACCCATACTCCCTTACAAATGCTCGTGTAAAAGACTCGTTTGACGAAAAACCGTAGTTCATCGCTATATCTATTACCCTGAAATCTGTTTCCAGCAGTTCGCATGAGGCTAAGGCAAGCTTACGCTTTAGAACATACTCCTTAAACGTATATCCTGTATATTCTCTGAACTTTGATGAGCAATAGTATTCCGAATACCCCACATGACGTGACATTTCTTTGAGCGTAAGGGCTGCCTGAATATTATCCTCTATCCATGCAATCATTTTCTGAACGGTATTTGCAGACAAAGAGAACACTCCTTTTGTTTATTATACTCTTTTCTCTGTCTTTTTTCTTGATATTTCTTGCAATTTTTGATTTGCTTTCTGCGTCTTAATATACATATTACTTTTTATTTTTGTTTCTGTCAAGTGCATGAAAATAAATTTCATTTTGATTATATACAAATTGTAAAATTTATGTTATAATAGTTAGGTATGGCAACACTAACATTATTTTATGAAAGAGGTTTTTTTATGAACAAGAATATCACAGAGTCCGTAGTATATATCGGCGTTGATGATAAGTACCTTGGATTATTTGAGAGTCAGTACGATGTACCAAACGGTGTATCCTACAACTCCTATCTCATCAAAGACGAAAAATACGCGATCATGGACTCCGTTGACAGCAGAGAAACATATCAGTGGTTTGATAACATTGACGCTGCTCTTGAGGGAAAAACTCCCGATTACATTATCATTCAGCACATGGAACCTGACCATTCCGGCTCACTCAAAGAACTTTTAGACAAGTTTCCCGAAATCAAGATTGTCGGCAACGCAAAAACCTTCGCTATGATGAACCAGTTCTTCGATATAGACGTCAATGACCGCAAAATTGTTGTAAAAGACGGAGATACTCTTGAGCTTGGAAAGCACACACTAAAATTCACAACAGCTCCTATGATACACTGGCCTGAGGTTATGGTAACATACGATACGGCAGACAAAATTCTCTTTACCGCCGACGCTTTCGGAAAGTTTGGTACTCTTGATACAGATGAGGACTGGGCTTGTGAGGCAAGACGCTACTACTTTAACATTGTCGGCAAATACGGCATGCAGGTACAATCGCTGCTCAAAAAAGCCGCTGCTCTTGACATCAAGTTTATCTGCCCTCTGCATGGTCCTGTTCTCAGCGAAAACCTTGAGTATTACATCGGAAAATACAACACATGGAGCAGCTATGAGCCTGAGGATAAGGGTGTAACTATCGCGTTTGCGTCTATCCACGGCAACACCGGAAACGCTGCAAAGAAACTTGCAGAATTGCTCCAAAGCAAAGGCGTCGAAAAAGTATCCGTATTTGACCTTTCAAGAGATGACATGGCAGAGGCGGTTGAGGACGCATTCCGTTATGACAGACTTGTTCTTGCGGCAGCGTCTTATGACGGCGGAGTGTTTATGCCTATGCACGACTTTCTCAGCAGACTTGCACACAAAGGCTACAAAAAGCGTACTATTGCTTTTGTGGAAAACGGTTCGTGGGCTCCCTCTGCTGCAAAAACTATGAAAGCTATCGTTGATACTATGAAAGATATTACGGTTTGCGAAAACAACGTGACTTTTAAATCGGTTCTTAAGGACAGCGATATGCCTAATCTTGAAAAGCTTGCAGACGAACTTGCAAAGAAATAATTTTCTTATACATATATAACATAATCAAAAAACAGGAGTTTCCTTTCGGTTACTCCTGTTTTTTTATGCTTCCAATGTGCATATTTTCAAAAAACAAATCGTAATTGCATATATATACATTTGCCGTACATCATCAGTACCACATAAACAACAGCAAATCCCACACCATATGCAACACTATCGGTATCAGAATATTCTTCGTTCTAATAAAAAGCAATCCGAATATTACGCTCAAGGCTATTATCGAAACAAAACCAAACGATACAATATTTCTGACAAACACTCCGCTGACTATCCACGTCGGAAAATGAATAGCCAAAAACATTGCCGCATTAATTGCAAGTGCCTTGTTTTCTCCGATATGTAAAGTTGAATTCAAAAGCCACCCGCGAAATACAATTTCCTCCGTTATACCTACAAATAATACTACAATTATTTTTGCCATGCCGAACGTATCTACTATCGAAAAATCTCCTCCTTTTACTACCTTGCCAAGAATAATATATGCAACCGTTGCGGGAAACACCCACAAATATTTTATACAATCCTTGTTTGGCGTAAACATCTTCTTCAGTCCGACATACAAACTATCGTTATATTTACAAATCAGTATCACAGCGGGCAGAGTCCAGATTAGGTTTTTTAACAAGCCACTCATAAAAAGTTCCGAAACTACATCGTTGACCTTGCTTTTAATAAACGGTTCAATAAAAAAATGTACCAAACTCCATGTGCCGTACAAAAATATCGAATACAAAAGCAACACTTTCAGCGAAACTTTTTCTGTTTTTTTACTCTCAGCCATAATTATCACTCCCAAAATTATTATACCATATTCTGACAACTAAGAAAACCGTTTTCAAAAAAATGCTCCCCTAATTAAGGAAAGCATTTTATCTTTTATGCTGTTTTGTATTTTCTGAAACTCTTATTCGCTTTCTTTGTTGAGATTACGACATATATTATGATAAATATTGCAATCGTTATTAATCCCATACCTAAATACAACATCCACATAAGCGA
>ONAH01000076.1 GCA_900315715.1 uncultured Eubacteriales bacterium | reverse complement strand
CTGTACTTGTATCAGATTTTTCTGTGCTAGTGTCTTTCTTATCTGTACTTGTATCGGACTTATCTGTGTTTGTGTCTTTCTTGTCTGTACTTGTATCAGATTTTTCTGTGCTAGTGTCTTTCTTATCTGTACTTGTATCAGTTTTCTTTTCCCACTTTGCTGTCAATGTTATATTCTTTGTAACTGGTGTTGCAAAATCATACTTAGTATTACCGTTATACCAGCCAATAAATATCTGGTCACCATTTGTAGGTGTTTCAGGCTCTTGCACAAATCCATGATAAAGAACTTTCTGAGAATCAATTTTACTCTCTGAGTTAGTTTCAAATACAACAGTATAGCTATTTAATGTTTTATCGTAAACTGCAGTATATGTTATATCTGAAGTAGCTTTTGTTATTTCTTTATCCCAACCCTTAAATTTGTATGAATACTGTGCATCGGTTGCTTTTGTTGGTGTTTTACCGTCGTATTTCGGTGTTGTACCGTAATTGCAAACATCTGTTTTTATTACAGTACCATCTTCGTTTTTCCATGTGACATTGAATTTCTTCAATTCAAAAGTTGCACTTACCTCAACATCCTTATCAGGCATAGTAAATGAGTATACACCGTCTTTAGGTTCTATTTCGGTATCACCGTATTTTACTTTTCCTACGTTATAACCCTTATTCGCCTTTGGTGTTACTGTAACAACATCGCCAAATAATGCTGTCTTTTTATCTGTACTGATTGTACCATTTTCCGTAGTTGTAACATTAACATTGAAATCGATCAGCTCCAGTTCAAAATTTGGTGCATGATTTGTCTTATAATTGTTAGCGTTTTCATATGAAGCTTCAGTTAAACACTTTCCTTTTGAACCGTCTGGGATTGGTAGCAAATCTAATATTTTCTGTTTTTCGTCTGTGCTAGAATAATAAGAATCCATATATGGACGTTTTTCCATAAAGCTTTCTTCATCTAGCTTTGTAATGATTTCAGGTGTACCGTAAAGAGTTATTACAAGCTGTTCTTTCTCGTTATAATCGTAAAATGCAAAAGCATCATCGTCAATCGTTTTAACCGAAGAAGGTATACTTATTTTTGTAAGCTTCGGACAATCCTTAAACGCCGCCCAGCTAACTGTTTCAAGTGTTTCCGGAAGTGTAACTTTCTCCAAAGATGTACATCTGTTGAACATAAACCAACCAAGTTCTGTAACGCCGTCCTCAAAGTCAACTTCTTTTAAATTCACACAGTTTAAGAATAGGTAATTGCCAAATTTAGCTCCTGCAGGCAGTGTAATTCTTTCAAGTCCGCTGTTCATAAATGCATACTGTGGTAAAGCGTTGAGATTATCTCCAAATTCTACGTTATTTAAAGAATAACATTTTGCGAAAGTAAATCCATTATCATCAAAATCTTTTACAGCCGGTAGAGAAACATTCTCAAGGTTTGAACAGTCAAAAAATGCATATTCACCAATAGTTTCTGCTTTTGGCAGGTTAATATTTTTTATATCCGATTGCATGAACGCATAGTCATATACCTCTACTACCGACGGGAGTGTAACACTCTCAAGGTTATTACACATAAAAAATGCATATTCGGCAACAACTTCTGCTTTAGGAATATTTATTTCTTTTACTGGTGAACAGAAGAACGATCTCTCAGTTATATCTTGTATTGAAGGAAGTGAAACGCTCTCAAGCGTGTCTCCTCCGAAGAATGAGTAAGAACTAATAATCATTGCTTTTGGCAGACTTATGTTTTTAACATTCGCATACATGAACGCATTTTCTTCTACTAAAGTTGCACGCGGAAGCTCCAATGTTTCCAAAGTATTACATTTATTTGTGTCGAACTCCGAATAAAAGTTTTTACCAACCGTTACAAGATTTGGCAATTCCAATGTTTCAAGTGCAATACAGCCAAAGAATGGCATATCACAATTGTTAATCTTCTTTAGATTTGGCAAAGATATTTTTTTCAAGCCATTTAAACGAAGAGCATATGTAGTCATTGATTTTAATTTCGGTAAATTCAGGTTAAAATCGCCGCATCCATAAAAGACAGAATACTGATAGCTGTTTATGGTAGTTGTATCAGGTAAATTTACATTTTCTAAAGATATGCACTGACAAAACAATGAACCGTAAATACTATTAAGATTCGTTAATGTAACATTCTTTAATCCTACCATGCGTCCAAAATAGGATGGATCTGGTTGATATTGCGCATTATATACCGTGAGATTCTCCAAAACATCATTGTATGGTGCTTCTTCTCCCATCAAATTTGCTCCAAAAACATCGGTATAAGAATCATTGCTGAGCTTAACAGTAAAATTTAATGCCAAATCTGCAGAACCAAGATTACTCAACTTGCCGTCAGCAACGAGTGTTTTTAGTGATTAACAACCTATAAATACCGAAGCTAGGAGATTAACATTTTTAGGCAATTTTACACTTGTAATATGAAACTGATCCTGAAATGCACATGCATCAATCTGTGACAGTTTTTCGCATTTACTTAGGTCAATTTCTCCCATTAATCCGTAATTTCTTCTTGGATCATCTTTTTCCCAGTTTGTAACTTCTTTATTACTATAACCGACACCATCTGAGGTAAGCATAAATGCCAAAGCATCTATACTTTCAAGATTTGTCAATGATTCAAAAGGAAAACTGTGCAGTCCCGGACAGAATTCAAATGCAAGAGATCCAATGGCTGTTACCTTTTCCGGATGATCAAATGTCACTGTTGACAATACAGGACAAAAACTAAACATACATGCATTAATTCCATATTCAGAATTCTCGGAATTATGAATATTTACGGTTTCAAGATATGGCTGAAAGCTAAAGATCGCCCCATAGTTAACACTGCCTTCTTGAGATGGGTAAAGGTTCAGTGTAGTAATAAATGTGTTGCGATTTTTCTCAGGCTGTTTTACATAGTATTTATTTGCTGAACGATCACTGTAATTACAACTTGAATTACTGTAATTAGTAATAATGTTTTGACTACCTTCTTTTGACACATCATTCAAAAACGAAAAAAGTGGAATGTCAAAAGTAGCTTTTGTTTTCCAGTTAAGTGTCTTAAGAGTAGGATTATTCGAAAAAACACCGCTATCAAAAGAACTTAATGTTACCGGTATTGTGATTTCAGTCAATGAAGTTCTTGCTAAACATCTGTAACAAAGCTGAGTTACATTACATTCATTAAATGCGAGAATATCAGATGAAAGAGACGTACATCCATCAAAGCAGAATGGTCCAATTACTTTTACAGAAGGCCCTATTTTAACAGAACTTAAGTTAGTACATTCATAAAAACAGCCACTCGGAATTGTATTATGGTATTCGCCAATATTTTTAATAAACTCCACACTTTTTATTCCAGAATGAGGGAACTGCGTTGTCGTATCATGATCCGAAGAATTAATCTGTTCGGGACGTAAAACAATAGAAACATTCTTTTCAGGGTTAAAGGCACCTGCAAAGCTCATAAATTTAAGTGTATTAACCTTAGTAAAATCAAAGCCTTCCAGATTTGAGCAATCCATAAATGCACAAGTGTTAATACTATTCAAAGTTACTCCTTCACCGAATGTTACTGTTTTAAGCTGATCACAGCCATAAAATGTGAAAGCTTCAATATTATTGTTGTGATTTATCAATCCAACAGGCAAGTTTACAGATGTTACTGAACTGTTTGCAAAAGCTCTTGTTCCGATATACTCTATTGTATCAGGAAGTTTTACATCACCTATTTTTGTGCAACCCTCAAATGCAGAAGCAAGAATACATACTGTTCCGTCTTTTACAATGAATTCACCCTCGAAATTAGGATTTACTCTTACAAGGCATTTCCCCGCATAGTATGCACCGTCCTCATAGTGTTCCGATACACATTTCGGTATATTATTAATCACGGCATTAGAATCGGGAACATCTATTGAACAATTATGGTAATATGTGTAACTGTTTTCTTTATTTTTGCTCTCATCACGTGATTGTGTTGAGTGAAAATTAAAAATGTTGCCATTAATCGTACGTAAATCTTCCGGTACAGAAAATGTTTTGTTTAAATTCTGACTTCCATATTCAGATGATTAACGCCGATCCAAATCACTGATAGAAATAATTTTATAAGTTTCAATAACACCGCTGTCAGCATTTTCATACGTTACAGTAGATGGAATATCTACATCGTATCCATCATAGCAATTTAATATATGTGCAACTACTTCCTTTTTTCCTTTGTCGGGAATCGAGTAACCGATATCAACACCATAATACTTATTGTTTGCATTGGTTTCATTATAAAATGTCAAAAAAACATAATTACCCTCAGCAGATGCAGTGCAGCAGAACAGACAACATAGAAGTGTTACAAAACAAGCTGCTATTAAATTTTTACACATTGGCTTCATAAATTATCCTCCTTCTTTTTGTTTATTTTGCAAATGCGTAATAATATATGTAAAAGGGTCATCCGCCATACGCTTTTAGGTGTAAGGCGGTGGAGCCTGAATTGTCGTTCGCATTGTGTCGGCAGCTTTCTGCACGACACCACAAATACTAACGCAAAAATAAGTTCGTATAGATTAAACAATAGCCAAAACAACAAGAAAAGATAAATTGTCGTCTTCTCAACTGCTATCCTATTCACAGTATTTACAATTCCAAGCACAGATAGTGCGATTAGCAAAAGATATGGAAATACATACCATAAACGCCATCCTTCTTTACCGCTTTTATCGGTTACCGCAAATTTTCTCATTCGTATTCCAAATGACTCTGCAATTACTCCGGGCAATAAAAAAGGAAACAAACACAACTCGTAAATATCGCTCCACCATGATGATCGTATTCCTCCTGAAAATAGTCGTATTCCTATGGAAACCAGAAGATACATCGGCAACCAAAACATTAGCATTTGTTTAAAATCACAGTTCATTACTGTTACACTGAAAACGGAATACATTAGCGGTGCAAATAAATATACTAGTTTTTTCAGCGGTGCGTACCAATATGTTATTGCAGCCTAATAGCTTAACCGCTGCATTACACTCAAACGTGGGGTAAACAGTATATGTGTTTATATCCTGCTTGTATGCATCCTCTTGCCCATCGGTTTCGTTGGCGAATAATATCTGTTAGGTTTTCTGGTGCAAGTCCTGATGCAAGAGGTGTGTCTATGGCAATACAACGATATCCTTGCTTCTGAATCTCAATTCCCGTTGCAAAGTCTTCTGTAATCGTACCTGTTGTAAATCCTCCTATCGTTTCTAATGCATTTCGCGATAGAAGTGTATTCGATCCTCCAAAAATCACTGCGTTGCAGCTGTTACGGGCAGGCTCAAGTTCCAGATAAAAATAATCTTTTTCATTAGGTATTATGTCCCATGCACGGTACGCTCTTTGAAACAAATCGTCGTTACGAAAATTTTGTGGTGTTTGTACAAAACCAATTTTATTGGAAACATGCTGTCGCTTATGTTTCCCACTTTTTTCAAAAAAATAAGGTACGGTAGAAATCAAAAACTTAGTTTCAGGACACATATCTGCATCAAATACTGCAATCAGAGGAGATTTTGTTAGTTTTAATG
>ONAH01000075.1 GCA_900315715.1 uncultured Eubacteriales bacterium | reverse complement strand
TAGTCTTCACGTTCTAATATTGAAAAAAATTAAGAAGATTCTTGGTATCAGGAGTTCGAGTACGTAAGTTTAAAACAGGACTGTGCGAGCAGTCCTGTTTTTCTTTTATTAAAACTCATTGTGTAAAGGGAGTTTACAGTTGACCAGGTTCATTTAAAACTTTGATTTTCTTCTTGCAAATATGTATGGAAGTATGCTATACTTACATCGCAAGCTGGAAATGTTTATATTGTATTTCATATAGGAGGAGAAGAGAAGATGAGGAAAGCTTTTCTTTTATTATGTATGTCGTTGATGATGATATTCGCACATTTTCCCTTTACAGGAGTTGCGGAAGCTTCACGTGTCGCGGTAGTACCGATTCAGTTTAATGAAAAGGAGGTCGAAAGGACATCTGATTTTACATCGTATTATTGGGATATTATGATAGAAATGTTCAAGTATCCGGAATATGATTTGTTAGATGAGGAAGCAGTAAGTAATGTGTTGCCGGAACAAGGATTAAGTTCGTTTGATCAGGCAACACTGAAAGATATTATAAACAAAACCGATTCAGAAATTGTGGTAGCTATGCGTTTGGATTCAATAACAATAGATGATGACAGTTTTGCTTATGAACCGATAACAAAAGTTTATGTAAAGGGGGAGTACGCCTCCTATAACCGGCTGACAGGTAAATATTTCTTAAAAAAGTTTAACCTGAGAGAAGAAGTAGAACCGGAACTTGCTTTTAAAGTTGACTATCCTCAAAGGATGTTTGCCAGCAATCTGCGGCGTTGTATTCGCCGGACGGTCGATATGAAAAGCAAAAAATAATTTTGAGCGATTGTGTCGTGACAAAGAGAGAAGCCAATAACGGCTTTTCTCTTTTTTATTTACATGTTCCGCCGGAGGCCGAACCATACGTGTTCATTTTAATAAGCAGCAAAAATTCTTATTGCAATTTATTTTTATTTATGATAAAATACCTCATAAGATTTTAAATGGATTTGAGTAAATTAATTGGTGTAATTTGACAGCAATCTCGCAGTTTTTGCTGTAGAGGAGAGGAAACCAGGCAACTCGTCCCGGCTGGCAAAGTAAGGTGAGGATTTCTGCCAACTTATATAAATGTATCCATTTATTTTTAGAAATTGTCTTAAAGGGGGCAAAAAAATGAAAAAATCTTTAGTATTAGCAATGGCCATGGCATTGGGCGTAACCGCTTCTGCTTATGCGGCTAACCCGTTTTCCGATGTTCCGGCCGGCCACTGGGCTTATGACAGTATCTCCAAATTGGCAACTGCTGGCGTAATTGAAGGGTATGGCGATGAGACCTTCCGGGGTGATCGTTTGATGACCCGTTATGAAATGGCCCAGATTGTTGCTAAAGCCATGGCAAAAGGAGCTAATGTTGACAAGCTGGCGGCTGAGTTTGCAGAGGAATTGAATTCGCTTGGCGTTCGTGTAGCAGCTTTGGAAAAGAAAAGTGATAATGTAAAGATTACCGGTGAAATTCGTTATCACTATGGTTACTCCAACCGCAACATAATGGAAGGCGACAGAAAGAACGAGACC
Source organism: uncultured Eubacteriales bacterium (assembly GCA_900315715.1). Classification (GTDB taxonomy): domain Bacteria; phylum Bacillota; class Clostridia; order Oscillospirales; family Acutalibacteraceae; genus RUG592. Next base: position 2,132 of record ONAH01000075.1, on the reverse strand, counting down.
GGCTTGCGTACGCGTCTATACGTTAATGGTCAGATCAATGATAATTGGAAATATGTAGGCCGCCTTGAAAACCAGCAGTGGTTCCATAATTATGTTGGCGATGACGGTGATTATTCCTTTGGTATTGCAAAAGTGGAAGGCCGCCTTGGTGGTGTTAATGTAGTTGCCGGTCGTGACGATGATGTGTTTGCGGATGGTTTCATTTATGACGGAGGCTATGAAGCGCTCAAGTTATCTTACGGTGACAAATGGTATGTAAGCGGCGCCTATGGTAAACTGACAGATTTAAATGATGACGTTGATCCTTTAGTTTATTCAAAAAAATTTGCTGCTTTTGAAATTGGGACGAACCTGGAAGGTTCCTTTGCCAATGGAAAGGCGGGGTATTTGACGGCTAAGCTGAATGATGGAGCAGATTTTGAAGGGAATAAACTCGGAATTTGGTACGTGGGAGCTGATTTTAACCTGACGGAAGATTTAGTGTTAAGCGGTATGTATTTAAGGTCTAATAAGGATAGGGCTAATGACACGAAAACATCTAAAAACGGTTATTACGTTGGTTTAGGCTATAAAGGAGCAGATGAATCTGAACCTGGTAGTTGGGGTCTTGCTGCCAGATATTATGATCAGGGCAGGGGGACCTATCTGGCACATACTATCGATGGCGATACTGACTGGGATTCCGGCTTTAAGGGTTGGTCTTTCGGCGGTGATGTAGCTTTAGCCAAGAATATAGTACTGGGTGTTACGTACTATCATACCAAGGCTAAAGGCGATGCAGGCGATCGTGAATCTAAGTCAAATGTCCTGTGGAGTGAATTGAATTTCACTTTCTGATAAACAGAGACGGGACGGATTAATTTTTACTAAAGTGAAGAGAGCTGCGTTCTGCGGCTCTCTTTTTTCAGTAGAATAGAAAATTTAGAGCGTTTAGCATCTGATAGTTTCTTTTGTCTGGTTCTCTCTTTCTGTATAAGCTGATAACGTATATGGGAATAGTTGCAATACAGTTTAAATTTTATTAAATGAAAAAGGTGTTAGCTTCGGCGTTAACACATGGTAAGATATTTGTGGATAAAGTGCGGTCCAAGGTTTGCTAATTGTTCACAATTCTGACTGGAATTGTGGCAAAAGATATGATATGGTTACTATGGGACGTATGGTAAACTTGTTAATAATGAATTGACGTGCAGGAGGTAATGCAATGAAAAGGGTTTTTGCTTTTGTTTTTGCGGCTTTGGCAGTTTTATTCCTGCAGGCGCCTTTCTCGGGCGCGGTGGAAGCGGCCCGGGTGGTGATAGCACCGATTGAAATAAATGATGATAAGGTGGCCAGGTCTTCCGATTTTAACAACTATTACTGGGATATTATGATTGATAAGTTCCGGTTTCCCGAATATGATCTGATAGACGAGGCAAAGTCAGAAGCGGTGATTCCGCTAGATGGGCTTAAGACTTTTGACCAGAAGACCTTGGAAACCATCTGTGATCAATCGGATACTGAGATTGTTGTTGCCATGCGTCTCGATGACGTCCACGGGAAAGTGGTCAGGTCGCGCCGGGAACCGAAGACCAGGTGTTATATGAAAGGGTTGTTTGCTGGTTACAACCGCCTGACCGGCAAGTATTACTTTAAAAAAATAAATTACTATCATGAAATAGAAACGCCACTGACTCTGAAAAATGACTGGCAGCAGGAAGCCTTTACCAGCACGTTGAAGCGTTGCCTGAACCAGATGCTGGAAGGTAAAGGGAAAGAAAAATAAATGCAATCTTAACGTGCAATCATAGGTGTATATGTTGTGAAAATGATATAGATTCAGTTTTTGTACTTGTTTTTCATTAGACCGGGGAGCAGATGTTCCCCGGTTTTTGCTTTATGCTGGCTCTTTATACTGCTGCCGGTTTACGGACGGCAACAATAACCTAAAGATTAAAATCATAACAATGAAATTATCTTGTTTTCCCTCTATCTTTTTATTTCCATTTCTGTTATAATAATATGGCAATTTTAAAATGAGTTAGTGTTTCTTAAAATGCATCAGTGTGTCTCGCTGAAACGTTCACGCGTATTGGAGGGAGTTTTTTGAAGAATAAGGAAATCTGCCGGGAGACGACCACCCGGGGCAGCGG
>ONAH01000113.1 GCA_900315715.1 uncultured Eubacteriales bacterium | reverse complement strand
CCCCCCTCTGTGAAAAGAGGGGGGACGTTTATATTATAAATCATATCATCTGATAAACTTGTTTGAAGAACCTTGCGTAGATGAACGCTGAAAGTTCGGATCAACTGCTTCTCCGATAGTACCGTAATCGGTATACAAGGTACCCATTGTGTTAGTTTCATCTACAATGTTTGAGTACGAAAAAGCAATTATGCCGATAAGCAAAGGAATTAACCCTTTAACATAAGCAAGCGATAAACTAATGAAAACATATACATCACTTATCTTAATCCCCATACCGTTGAAAGCTTCTTTATAACAGTAATAAAGAAATGTAGTAACGGCGGCAGAGGACAAAAGAACTATTCCTATAATCAAACAAAAAATGCCGTATGTATGAGCTCCCTTGTTTTTTGGAACGCTATCGGTGAGGCTTGATTTGATAGACTTTAGAAAATCAGCCTGTGATTGAACTGCCCACATAGAAAACAAAATAATTATATTCAACAATACCATAATCATAACAATACTAAGTTTGTTAGAGGACAATTCATCAGCACTCATGTTTAAAAAATTCGGAATATAATTAAGTGATTCGGTTTTTGCAATAATAATTACAAAAGTTGAAATTAAGATAATAAAGAACGAAAATCCTAAAAGTACAAGTTCACCAATCGTAACTAAATAAAGAGTGTAGAGCCCTGATTGCGGAGAACTTTCGGGAGATTCGTTTTTACTTCTGGTATATATCAAGATAAGGCAAAAGGTAAAAAATCCTGCTGCAAGAATAGTAATTAAAGAAAATGCGGAGCTATAACTGCCTGCTTCGATCTGAATATTCAGCTTTGAAAATCCGATATTCAAAAGAGCAATTTCTAATTGACCGTTTGAAGAAAACAGTACGTATATAGATGAGCCAATATATATAAACAGTAAAACAAGTAATCCTAATATCAATGATTTACCGCAAAAGTGTTTAACCATATTAAAATTACGTTCGTAGTTATCCCTTGGTGCAAACTGACTGCTATTCATAAACTCACCCCATTAATTAATACTCTTTTATTTTAGATTATTTTGACACAAATTACAATAGAAATAAGGAAACAAAATGAAATTTATCAATTTTCACAAAAAACCACCTATATTTTTTACAGTAATCAAAGTTGATATTAAACCATTTATATTTTACAGGATTCATATTATATGTAATCTAATTAATTCAGAAAAGAAAGATACACAATATAAAAAAAACAAAAGACAAAAAACAAGGCATACCCCACGATTAAATGGGATATGCCGATTTTTGTATAATTAAATTACATCATACCGTTGTTGTAACCCTGGTCGTTGGGGTTTGGAGCGCCGCCGTAAGGATTGCCGCCCATAGGAGGCTGAGCAAACGGATCTGCCGCAAACGGATCTGCTGCAAATGGATCCTGATCGTAAGGATTCTGCGGAGCAGGCTGAGCGAACGGATCTCCCATAAACGGATCACCCATCATACCGCCCATATTCTGATCATACTGCGGAGGATAATCGTTCTGAAGTTCCTCAGGAATATACTCAGACTTTTTGTTTGGATCTTTAGCTTGAGGATCACCGTAAGTATAAGCCTGACTCTGATGAATAGCGTCGTTAGATCTTCTCTGAGTTGACTTAAATGTAGCGATCGGGTTAGTGTCTGATGCACCTCTTGTTACCATAGAGATATTACCCTGCTCAACGTAAGCCTGATTCTCTTTAGCAACGTTAATCCAACCCTTTGCAAAAGAACCTCTGACAAACAGTGAAATAGCGGCAACCAGATTATAAGCAAAGTAAACGGTTGTCCAAGAACTTACTGCAGGAAGATCTTTGTAAGAATAACCCATCTCCTCCAAAGAACCATCACCGGAAGATTTAATAAGGAAAGCAAGTACAAGCAAGATAAGATAAATAAAAGCAACTACGATTGATAATGTACCGTAAGAAGATGCGCCATCATAGTAAAGTGCGTTACCTTTGCAGCTATTTTTGCAAGAACGAAGGAAAGTTGTCTGTGAATTAATATAGATTGCAACTACTACTAAGCCTGCAACAACGAAAAGCAAACAGATAAGCAGGAAAATTCTTGCGTCTGAGAATGCCTTTTCAACTTCCTCTTGACTTTTTGAAAAATCAACATTGTACTGTTCAAATTGTTCTTTGTTATTATACATATAAGAAACAATAGTATTAGTTGAAACAATTAAAACAAATGAAACAACAGTGATAAAAAGAGAAACCAGAATAAAACCAATAAACTGCAATAATGATAATACATGAAGTATACCAAAGAAAATCTTAGGATTGCCGCCGCCTTTTTTAGAAGTCAAAAAAACAAACAAAAGCAAAACTGCCACAGCAGCAGAAATAATTAAACCAATACCGATAGAAGAAGTGTTAGATGTATCGATATTAGAAGTATTAGATGTTCCTGTATTGAGAAACTGTAAAACTACTTCTGCAATGGAAAGAACTGCTACAACAAGCATGGTTAACTTTGAAAAGTACTTTTTTACAACAGTAGTACTTCGAGTATTTGAATAACTCAACTGGCTTGGAACGCTCATATAAAATGATCCCCCTTGTAAAAAGATTATTATGTTAGATAAAAAATATCTACTATAATTTTACAAGAGAAATGCAATAAAAACAATAGTTTTCTCAAAAAAAACACATAAAATTTTTTTATTTTTTATTAGCAGAATTTACTATAATAGGGATAAAAACATAATATTATAAACAAAATACATGAGCACCGATAGTAACGATTATAGGACGTGATCTGATCCACTTGCTGGTAGCGGTAACGGGGTTATAGTAATAAATAGCGCCGCCTGAGGGATCCCAGCCGTTGACAGCATCGACAGCGGCTTTTCTGCTTGTATCGGAGATTGGCTGGTTAAACTGACCGTCGTCCATACAAGAAAAAGCACCACTCTGATAAACGACACCGGCGATAGTATTCGGGAAGGAGGGGTGTTCGACACGGTTGAGGATAACAGCACCGACAGCAACCTGACCTTCGTATGGTTCACCTCTTGCCTCAGCAGAGATAGTTCGTGCAAGGAGGTCTATTTCGCCCTGAGAGTAGCCGTAATTGCTGTTGGAGGAAGAAAGACCAAGATAGGTAAGGGTTTTACTGCCGGCGATACCATCTGCAGTAAGGCCGCAGTCTTTCTGAAAACGAATGACAGCGTTTTTTGTTTGTGTGCCATAAACGCCGTCAATCGCACCGTTATAGTAACCAAGTGAGGAGAGTTTCTGCTGGATCTGAGTAACCTCAGTACCGCTGGAGCCGTACTTTGACAAAGCAAAAGCACCTGTATCATATATAAGGAAAACACTAAAGACAGACAGAAACATAACGATAGATAATAAAACCTTTTTTTTATACAAAGAAAATCACTCCTTTTAATTAGAAGTATTACCAAATAGGGAATAAATATACATGGATAAAAGGAATGAAAACAAAAAATAAAAGAAATT
>ONAH01000125.1 GCA_900315715.1 uncultured Eubacteriales bacterium | reverse complement strand
GTTATTATCCTGTCACGTTCTGCCTTTGGTGTTTCGCCGTCAATATGTGCGGCAGGAATGCCGCTGCTGACAAACTGTGCCGCTGTGAGCTTTGATACATCTACAGTCGGAAGATAACATATAGCCTGTTTATTGTTTGCAAGCCGTTTATAATGGCTCAATACATCGCCGTATATTTTCCTGACGTTTTTTCTGAAAAAATCGGCTACCTGAGACTGGTCAAAATCTCCGTGACGTACACGGAACTTCGGTGTTTTGATATCGGGCGCATAATAATCATACGGGGAAAGAAAATTGTTCTCTATGAGCCACTTTACATTAACGCCCTCGATAAGAATATCATTAACGTCTGCAAGTCCTGCACCGTTGGTTCTCAGCGGTGTTGCCGTTACGCCCAGACGCTTTGCATCGGGAAAATGATTATATATTTTCCTGTATGTATCGGCAAGTGCATGATGATTTTCGTCTGTTATTATAAGATCGGGTACAAGCTCCTGCATAAGCCGTCTTGAAACAGTCTGCACCATAGCTATTTTACAGTAGTAAAGGTCAACGCCTGCTCTTACAAAGGTGCTTGTTATCTGCTCGCACAGTTCTTTTCTGTGTACGAGGAACAGCACTCTTTTATGCTTGTCGGTAAAGTGTTTTGCAACAGCGGCAACAATGACAGACTTTCCGCCGCCGCACGGTAAAACTATACAGGGAGCCTTAAAGCCGTCTGTATAAGCTTTAAAAAGTCTGTCAATAAGGTCATTTTGATAATCTCTAAGCTCCATCATCAATTATCAGAACGGGAGATCATCAACAAAATTGCTGACATTCTGTGTGTATTCCTGCGGAGCAGGTGCAGGAGCAGGCGCACTGCCTTTAAGATATTTCGGTTCGGGTACAGTGTAATTTCCTGTTTTAAGCTCGTCAAGTGTAATGATGCCGTAGGGCTGTGCGGACATACCGTGATAACCTTTATAATCATACTCACAGTCACGGAATATCATTCCGGCTTTACAGTCTTTGAGAACTGTACCGTCCCATTCCTTTGAAAAATCGGCATTAAGGTTATTTGACTTTTTGATGCGTTCAAGCGTTGTTTTCATGCGCTTTTTTCTGCTCTCATCGTATTCATTGCCGTTCGGATAAGGCAGACGGTAAACTCCTTTGAACTTTGCACTTTCGGAAAAGTTTTTCTGATCGGACATAAATTTATTGATGAAGTAGTCCTTGTATTCGCCGTCCGATATGTCAAAGAGTATGCAGAGATAGTCTTTACCGTTCATGTTCTTTTCTTCGGCACGTTTTATAGTTATTTCGTAAGCGCCGGCAGGAAGTTTTCTGGTATCTATAGGTGTAAATTCGGGGATAGAGTTGTAATCTGATAATGGTTTCATGTTTTTTACCTCACTTTATTTCATAATAATTTCTTATTGCATCATCAACGGCTTTAAGGTCGTTGTCCATTTCAAGCGGAAGCATATCTATAGGGGATTTTGCAGTAGATGTACCGTCATTCTGAGTTATGAATTTATGCGACTGCTTATCCGCAGTACACATCAGTACGATCGTAAACATACCCTCAACAGTAAGCTGTGAATCAAGCATTTTGCCTATTGTCTTTACCTTGTAGTGCCCGTCATCGGCTGTTTCAAGGTGGTGCAGGAAGTAGACTATCTTGTTTTCCGGAAGGTCGTTTATGACAAAATCTATAAGCTCTTTGAAGCTTACCGCCATATTCGTAAACTTTTCATATCCTTTTATTTTTGCCATATCAAAGCTGTCAAAAGCTAACAAATACTGACTGTCATCAATGGCGATCGACGGGACCTTTGAAGCAATAAGACAGTTTTTGAGAAGATCGTAACGATTTATTTTCTTCTCTCTTGCAGACTTGTCAAGATAATATACACTAAGCTTGCTCCGGAAAGGAAGAGGTTTTCCGACAACACCTATAACGCCGAGTTTGTCAGGTGTGAAGTTTCTGAGGCTTGTTGTCTTGCCGCTGCCGCTTTCTCCGAGTATCATTACCGGTATTCCCATACGATTATCACTCCCATATTTTATTTAAGTTTTCTCCGAATTT
>ONAH01000063.1 GCA_900315715.1 uncultured Eubacteriales bacterium | reverse complement strand
CCTTTGTCTGATCTTCAAACAACTCATTTTCAAACGTAGCTGTATAAGTGGTTGTTCCAGCTGTTTCACATGTTGCCGGAGTTTTTACTGTTGTTTTTACATCAACTGTTTCAGTTATTTCATGACTTGCGTCATTCTCACATACTACTGTTGCTGTTACTGTCTTATTATCAGCCGACCATGTGTATGTTGGTTTGCCGTACTTATGACCGGTTGCTGGAATATCATCAACATCCTTTGTCTGATCTTCAAATAACTCATTATTAAACGTAACTGTATATGTGGTTGTTCCAGCCGTCTCGCAAGTTGCCTCGGTCTTTATCTTGCTACTTGTCTCTGCTGTTTCTACTACAACATGTGATATATCATTATCACAAACAACTTTTGCAGTTACTGTCTTGTTATCCTTTGACCAGATATATTCTGGCTTTTCATACTTATGTCCTGTTGCGGGTATATTATCTACACTCTTTGTCTGTCTTTCAAACAAATCGTTTGTAAACATCGCTGTATATGTGGTTGTACCCTTTTCTTCACATGTTGCTGCCTTTGTTCCTCTGCTAGTAGTTGCAACTGTTTCTGTAATTACATCGTCGCAATTCTTGCATTTTACTGTTGCTGTAACTTCGCTGCAATCAGCTGACCAATTATATTGGGGCTCACCGTACTCATGATCTAATTTCGGAATATTTGCAACATCATTTGTCTGAGTTTCAAACACTCTGTTCTTAAACATCGCTGTATATGTCATTGTACCGTTTTCTTCGCATGTTGCCGGTGTTTTAACCTTGCTTGTGATGTCTGCAATCTCTGTAAGAATATGATCGGAATCATTAGCACAAGTTGCTGTTGCAATACAAGTCTTACCGTCTGCTGACCATTTGTAGGTCGGATTTTCCCATTTATGACCTATTGCAGGAAGATTTGCAATCTCAACCCTCTGAGTCTCAAATACTTCATTAGTAAACACAGCCGTGTATGCTCTTGAACCGTCAATCGCACACTGCGCAGGAGTTGTTACTATTTCAGCGTTAACTTCTTCTGTAAGAACATATTCATCGTCCTTGCAGACTGCTGTTGCTGTACATTGTGAATGATCTGCATTCCATATATATGTAGGAGTATTATAATGATGTCCTGTTGCATCTACCGTTACATCTGCAATATCTATCTTTCCGTCATTGTTTTTATCATCTACAAGTGTACCCTGATCGTCTTTATAATACAGTCCGTTTGATCCGGTGTAATGCTCGATATTACCTGTTTTTGTACATTTAGGTTTAACTTCTTCTACATGAGTAAACTCTATCGGTATTACCTTGTATTCCTCTCCTGATCCATCGTTTTCTGCGTTCATATACTTCTTGTCAAGATCATCAAACTTAACTTCTTTCGAATATGTACCACCAGAAAGAAAGTTTTTAGGTGTAACATCTGAAGCACTCGCTGCATATGTAGCAACTGGATCTGCATTTACAGACTTGAAATTGCCGCCTGTTATTGTAACAATTGGAGCATGTCCGTATGACTTGCTATATGACTGGATAACCACAGCGTCACCTGTCGCACTTGCACCGTTTGCTGTAAGCGATGGTTCCTTTTTCTCACCGTTTGCAACAAAATTACCACCGGTAATATTTATTGTACCTGTCCTTGCATATACAGCAGTTGGTCCGGTGATCGTACCACCTTCAATATTCAATGTGCCATCCTGCGGCCAATATATTGTACATGCATTTTTGGAATTCAGCACTGCACCCTCTTTAACTGTTAAGGATGCTCCTTCTCCTGTATTGTGGTTTGAAGCTACTGCATAATAGTCATCATATGAATTTAATGTCAAATTCTCTCCCAAAACAAGATTTGCATTCTTGTTAAGACCAATAGAAGCATTAATTGTTCCATTCTTAATTGTAAGTGTAGTATTGCCTGTTGCATCATTACTTGAAATCGTTAAGCATCCTGCACTGCTTTGGATTCTATCTGATAGATTCAACGTGTAACTGTGTCCATCAAGGTCAATTGTAACATTTTTTCCTTCCTTTATTGATAGACTATCTCTACCGTTTAAAAGTGTTGGTTTTGTACCATAGTTATTTAGGAATTTGATAGTGTCGCCGTCCTCTGCTTGTGAAACAGCTAAACTTGGCGTGCTGTACTTCAATCCGGTTCTCTCGTTTACTGCTGCTATTTTTTCTGCATCTGTTACAAATCCGTTATAGGTCATATCTTTACCTTCAACAAGATACTTCTTCGCATCAAAATCACCGGCAGAACCTATTTGTATATATCCGCCTGAAATCTCGATATCTACTTCGGGAGGATTTGAATCTTCAACCCATTGTCCGCTTTCGTCTTTTTTTGCCTTATATGCTTTTACCGCCTTAGCATTTGTAGATTTTACAGTACCGCCTTTAATATATACCTTTGGCTTGATTGGATAACTCGGATTATCCTCTACAACTATTGCATCACCTGTATAATATGCACCGTTTCCATAAGGAATAAACTCGCTAGCTTCTCCTAAACCTTTTACATTACCTTTTTCAATATTTATGATACCGGATTTTGAATAAATACCTGTGCCACCCGATACTGTGCCTCCCAATACATTAATAACGCTATATCCGGCTTGATAAATGCCTGAATTAGTATTATCGTAATCGGATACCGTACCGTATGTAACAATATTGAAAGTTACCGGTTCTTCTCCCTTGCTTTCATCAGGAAGTTGATTTACTGTTCCGTTTACATACAATGCACCGTAACTACATTTAATAGTTGCTTTTTTATCCGAAATTTTCGAACCTTCTGTACTACCAACATTTACGGTGATTCCTCTTGCCTTATTTCCTTTATTACCGTTTTTATTTACCAGAACGCCGTATGCATCATTCGGAGCTTCTAATGTAACGCTGCCTTTAAAGTTTACAACAAACTTATCATAAGTCTCGTTATTATCATCATAAAAGCTCACAAAAGCGTCTTTTCCGGTGTACTCAACTTTACCATTTCCTGTAAATGTAATTGTGCGTGTCTTTTCTTCGTTTCCTTCCTCAACGGTATTATAATACTTAATTCGTTCCTTGGTACTAAATGTAAATCCATTTGTATCAAGTACTATATTTGAATGCTTCTTTAGATTCAGAAGTTCTCTTGCATCGTCAAGTACTACATCCTGATTAAGTACTATTGTAATGTCATCGCCCAAAGCATCAAGTACACTGGTATTATTTAGATCGTCCATAGCAAGTCTTACATTGCCATTTACTGTTGCAACTGCTATTCTTGCGTCAATATTCTCTACGACTTTCGTCTTTGTTTCGAACAATCCGGTTTCATTATTCTTAAATGTTGCAGTGTATTCTGTTTTTCCTTTTGAGTCGAATGTTGGAGGTGTTTCTACCTTTGAGCTGATTTCAGCTTCTTCGGTAACTACATGCTCGTTATCTCTATCACATATTACCTTTGCAGTACATGTCTTACCATCTTCAGACCATGTATATGTTGGTTGTCCCCATACGTGACCTGCTTTTATTACTGTATCATCTAAGTTCGATTTGCCATCACCATTCTTATCTTCGAAAAGTGTACTACCGTCTGCATCCTGATATGGCTTTTTGTCAGAACCGTAATAATACTCGTAGTTTCCTTCTTTGTCAAAACAATCGGCATCAACAAAATCTACCTTTTCTGTCGTAAAATCAACAACATAATAAAAGCCGTCATCTTCAGGTCTATTTACTTTTTTATCTGCAAGTAACTCTTCAAGCACTTCTTTTGAATATTTACCACCACTTACAAACTTCGTCGGTGCAACATCCGTTTCCGAATTCTTTGCATAAGATGCAACCGGTTCTGCTTTTTCAGATATAAATGTACCTCCGGAGATATTCACTATTGGTGCATTTCCATATAATTCTGTAAAAGACTGAATTACTATTGCGTCTCCGGTTGGCTGAGGCTTGTTATCATCCAAGTTCGGATCTTTCTTTTCTCCGTTTGCTGTAAATGTACCGCCACTAATATTTACTGTTCCCGTGCTTGCATATACTGCAGTCGGTCCTGTAATACTTCCGCCTTCGATATTCAATGTACCATCATTTGGCCAGAAAATTGCACTTTCGTTAGTTGACTGTATTACAGCTCCCTCTTTTACCGTCACTTGAGAGTTAGATGATTCAATTTTATCACCTGTAATCGCATATGTGTTTTCCGGAGATGTGATATTCATTCCGTCATCAACAGTAAGATTTACATTTTTTCCAACCTTAACCATAGCGTCCTTTAACGTACCGTTTGTTATTTTCAACGATCCTGTTGTTCCTTCAGCTGCCAGGTTAAAATTCGACTCCGTAAGAGTGATAGTTTTCTTGTTGAAATCAAGAATAAGGTTCTTTCCGTTAGGAATAGTAAGATTCATTGTTGATTCTGTACAATTCTTTACGATCTTGATAGTATCTCCATCTTTTGCATAATCAAAAGCTGTGTTTATTGTTTTATACTCTATTCCGTTTATTTCAGCAATTATATCTGCTTTTGCAGAAACATATGCATCACCGGTTAGTGTATAATCATCTGTTAGGAGTTCCTCTACATTCGTATCACGAACATCCGGTGCAAGATATCTACCGCCTGTTAACGATACTGTTACATTGTCTTTTGACGGATAAGCAGCTATTGTTTTTGAGTTTTCAGATATAATCGTACCACCTGAAACACTTAATACCGGTTTTGTTACATAAAGCGAATGATCTTCTACAACAACAGCATCTCCGGTTGGTGTAGCTATTCCTTCAGTAAACTCATAAGTTCTATTATTTCCGGTAGCTTTAATCTCACCACCGGTTATATTAGTTTTACCTGTTCTTGAATAAATCGGTGTGTCTGCATTAATTGTACCGTCAATTACATTCACGAAACAATAACCGCCCTGATATACTCCAAATGTACCGCCAATTACATCTGATTTAATATTGATCACAGAAGCGTCGTTATCTTCAACTTGTGCTTTCAAGTTTTCAGCAACATAGAATACAGCATTGTTTGACTTTAATGTTGCATCGTTTACGTTTATCGTAAAACCTACCGTTCTGTACGATTTGTTGTTACCACCCATGCTTTCCATTGTTACACAGTAAGCATCGCCACAATCTACTGTTACTCCGTCATTAAAATTCAATACACAATTATCATAATTACCCTTTTGCTTTGCTTGCAAACATATAAAAGCTTCTGAACCATTGTATATGATTTTACTGTCTCCATCACCTATTATGTTTAGTGTACGTGTAATCGGATCATCTACCGGAGTATTATCAATAATCAACTTCTGAGACGTTGTGAACGTATGACCGTTCAAGTTCAATGTAATGTTTTGATGTGATTTTAGATAAAGAAGTGATTTCGCATCATCAAGACTTACGTTCTGACTTAATATAATCTCTAAATCTTCATCCTCATAAGAATCAATAATGCTATCAAGATCAGATAGATTCTTTACCTCCGTACCATTTACCGTCATCAATACATCGTTCTCGGTTTCGTCAGCACTCGCTACGATAGAGATTCGGTCATTAAGCCCACTGTAAATCGGCGTGAAGGGTGAACCGACCATCATCAGAACAAGTGCAGCTGCGACTGCTCTCCTAATTATGAAATTCTTCTTCCGCTTCGGAAACGATTCATTTTTTTCGCCTTGCATATTACTATTTCCTCCTAAGAAAAATATTGAATAGTGTCGTGTGGAACATTTAATACAATATCGGTTTGTTTTAGTGATATTGATTAGTAAATGCTCTCATATTTACTATTATTTAGAATTATATCACAATAGTATGATAATGTAAAGTATTAAAACATTATTTTATTATGTTTTAAGTAAATTTTTTATTTTATATAGTCCAAAAACTGACAATTTATTTCGATATACTATATTTTTGTAACCAATGTACGGGTTTTACACATATACTTTTATAATTATTAACTTTTTGTTGTTTTTTATATTTATTATGATAAATATGTGTTGTACATTTTAAATTAAAAACTATATATAATTTAAAAAACACGACAATAAATCATTTATTGTCGTGTTTTTTACTAATTATTGTTTTTAGCTTTTATCAAGTTCTATCCAGAATGTGCTACCCTTACCTTCTTCGCTTTCCGCTGAGCATATACCATTATGCATACTTACTGTCTGCTTTACAATCGCCAATCCAAGACCTGAAACTCCTTTGCCTTTTCTTTGACGGAATGTATAATATCTGTCCCAGATATGCTCTATCTCTTGTTTTGGAATTCCTTTGCCATAATCAATAACCTCTATTCTTACTCTATCGTCAATTGAACAAAGCCTTACTGTTACCTTTCTGCTATCATCTGTATGTCTGAATGCATTGTCAATAAGATTATATACTGCTCTTTCAAGACGACTGCTGTTACCATTAACCAATATGCCCTCTTCTATCTTTCTTTCAATTTTTTCATCTTTATGCTTATATAAGTTTTCAAAACTATCGCATACCTTTTCTATCAATGTACTTAAATCTAACTGTTCAAATTCTTCTGTATGCTCTCCCATCTTAAGTTCTGAATACTCCAGTATCTCATTGACTAGTTCGGTTAATCTGTCTGTTTCTCTTACTATTACCGCAATATCTGCACTGCACTGCTCCTCATCGTCCCATGATGTATCCCTGATAATTTCAGCATACCCCTTTATCATTGTTAATGGAGTTCTCAAGTCATGTGATACATTTGCTAATAGTTCCATCTGGAAATTTCTTGATTCTATTAGCTTTTCTGACGTTGTGTCAAGCTTTTCGCTCAAATCGTCAAGTTCTGTACAAAATCCTTTCTTGAACTCCTTAGGGTAATCTGGCTCTCCAAGTTTATTTGCTTTTAATGACAACTGCGCCACAGGCTTATCAAAATTCTTGGCTATAAACCATGATAACACAAACCCTACTATCAAAGAAAGTATCGTAACCCAAACAAGCTGAATCCTTATTATCGACACAGCTGAACCTACGGCATCAAGAGTTGTACTAACATAAAGTACTGCGTCTTCTTGTGTTCCATAGTATGTAATGTATGTGCCATATACATAAATATTATCGGTACTGTATTCAACAGTATTTCCGCTGTTTTCATTTAGTTTTGTAAGAAACTCTCCGAAACCTTCGGGAAGGTTTCGATAATTTCCAAAATGTTTGTTTTTTGGCATATTCTTTTCGGGTTCACCGGTATTCTTAAATTCTCCATCAATGTGATTTTTCTGATGTGCACCCTTATATTCATCGGAACAATATATTACATTTCCTTTCTTATCTGTCACAAAAACCAGTATTGAATTGTCAAGGGTTATCATATCTATAACTTCCGTTATATTTTCACTAAAGCTTTTTTCTTCTATTATTTGTGCTGCCTTCTTCGTATTCTTTATCAGCATATCATTATAAAAACTCTGTAAAAACACCGTTTGCAAAAGCCATAATACAGAAAATATCAGTGCCGCAAATACCATAAAATATATCCATAGCTTTGTTTTGAAAGATTTACGCTTTATCATCAAATTTGTACCCCACCCCTCTTATCGTATGAATGGTATCACGATATTTACCAATTTTATTTCTTAAAAGCTTTATCTGCCAATCTACCGTTCTGTCATCTCCAAAATAATCATATCCCCAAACAGCATTCAGTATCTTATCTCTTGATAATACTATCCCCTTGTTCTCCAATAGATATAAAAGTATTCCGTATTCCTTTGTTGTAAGATCTGTCTTTTCTCCGTCAATATAAACATTGTGACCTAATGTATCTACCTCTATTCCAGCAGCTTTTATTCGATTGTCGTCTAAAGGTTTTGTAATACTATGTCTGTTTATTATTACCTTTATTCGTGCCATCAGCTCTTTTGGAGAAAACGGTTTTGTTACATAGTCATCTATTCCTACTTCAAAACCAAAAAGCTTATCATACTCAGTTCCTCTAGCTGACAGCATCAAAACAGGAATATCTTTAATCTCACGTATTTTTTTACAAGCTGTAAATCCGTCCATATCCGGCATCATAACATCCATTATTATTATGTCAAAATCTTTATTGCGACATTCTTCTACCGCCTTACTTCCGTCATCAACGCTTGTTACATCATATCCTTCTCGTTGGGCATATCTTTTTATTAGCTGTATTATATCAGGCTCATCATCTGCTATCAGTATTCTGTACATTTTTACACTCTCCCGAAAATCTTTTGTGTTTTTCAAGATTATTATACAACAAAATTGTACCTCTGCATAGTATCATATTTCAATTTTTATATGTAAATACAGAATACCCTATTCCTGTTTTTGAATACCTTTTTTAGGTTTTAGAATAGTTCACAGACTGTACACAACGAACAATCTGTGAACTATCAATTATTTATTAATTTCTGTTTCCTCTGCCGCCAAAACCGTTATCCATATTTCCCATTCCTCCTCTGCCGCCCATCATTGATTGTGGAATAGAATCTACCTGTGTACCATTTATTATTATAGTGCCTCCATTATATTCTGCTGTACCGTCGTAGTCAAATGATGACATCTGCGCAGTTATATCTATTGTACCGCCGTTTACTATAATGTTGCCGTTTGCATCTATCGCATCTGTATCTCCTTGTCCCATCACTATTATTATATCTCCTCCATTTATCTCAACAGTTGGCGTTGAATAAGACTTGCTTTTCTGTGCTCCGTTGATTCCGTCATCAGATGCATTAATGCTCATTGTACCATCGTTTATCTGTATATACGTAGCTTCTATTCCTTCGGCTGCTGTAAGATCAAATGTTCCACCATCTATTTGAACTGCTGTTGTTCCTTGAATAGCATCACTTGCAGCAGTTATATTAAAGCTTCCTCCTGCTATATAAATATAACCCTTTGTATCATCTTCTTCATTTTCGCTGTGAAGTCCGTCTTTTGAGCTATTAATGTTAATTGTTCCGCCACATATTCTTATTGAATCATTGGCTTCTATTGCATCTGAGTTACTTGTAATGTTGTATGTACCGCCTGTTATCTTTAGGTCGTCTTTGCTTGAAATACCATTGTTGGTTGAGGATATTGTCAGTGTACCAACCCCGTTTAATACAATATCGTCCTTTGAGTAAATAACTGCGTCAGTGTTTGTATCACCGTCAGCGATAAATGAACCTGTAACCGTTAATGTATTGGTGCTATTTGTTGTCGTAACAAAACATTTGTCGGCTGATACAACATAAATGGCAGGTGTGCTTTCATTTGTAATACTTACTCCATCAAGTACAAGCTGAACCTTTGCTTCTTTGTCTGCATTTATCTTTATTGTACAGTTTTTTGCTGTTCCGATAATTACATATACTCCTTCTTCGGCTATTTCAATTGTTTTTTCGTCTGAAACAGTTATTATCTTTGCTTCTGATGTATCTACAGTTTGTGTTAAATCTCTTGTACTAAACATATCTGTTGTATCAAGTACCCCTGAAGTATTCAATTCCACCTCAGTTACTATTGTTTCACTTTTGGTCGTGGAATTCACACTGCTTTGCGATCCCATCGTACTACTTTGTGAAGTTGTATCAGTT
>ONAH01000020.1 GCA_900315715.1 uncultured Eubacteriales bacterium | reverse complement strand
TCCATTTTCTCTAAAAATTCTCTTTTGTTGGTTCTGGCTGCACCAAACTCATCATTCATTTCCGCCAGCGTCATTTGTCTGTTCATGATTATTTTATATCATATTTTTCACGTTTTGGCTACTGTGCGGTGTTGCCTTAAACTGTTAATCCTTCTCATTTGCCCTGGCTTCTAACTATTCTTGATGTTACTCAGATATTCTTACTTTATTTCTCACCCTCCAGGAGCACCGCCTTCCTCAACCCAATAGACAATGCCGTTTTCATCATAATGTATGTAATAGTAGTGTGGTAAATAGTCTGGCATTATAGGTCCGTTATCAGTGTAAATGTAATATCCCACTTTTCCCTTACGTCCTTTGTGAACATCACCGATATCAAAATCACCGTATTTCTGTACAATTTTATTAATATCGTTACCCATAATGAAACAGTCGTTATATTTGTAATAATACCGATGTGAACATAAAAACATAACCATGCACACAAGAAGAACAATATTTGCAAAAAGAGAAATAACCGCCGACTTAGCTTTCTTTTTCTTATGCAGTTTGAATGCTGTAATAATAGCGGAAACGACTGTTCCAAGCGACAGAGACGCCGTTATCAAAAATTCAATAAAAAGGACATACCAATTATTCATTGTAATACCTCATGTCATCTGAAATCAAAACAGTATTTCATTTTAGGCAATGTTAAACTTAATGCTGTCAAGAATATATATGCTTAGATCATAATTTTATAAAAATCTTTTATTACCTTCAAGTCTATTATACATGAATTCAAATTATAATGCTATAACCTAATCGAAATTTATGATTAAAAGCTTAATTGAAAACTATGCCCTATAATGGTATAATTATTAGAAGACAAAACCGTGGAAAACTACTGTTGCTTTGCCGTCCTGGTCAGTTGTAACGGTATTGCTGCTAATGTCAAACATAACACTTCAGACCGGGGATATAGCTACTTCAACATTTGCAGCAACGCTTTCGGGCAAAAGCTGAATATCAATATCTGTCGATTCGTTGTATTTAATCATCATTTGTTTTGTAATTGAAACATTGATTTCCGTTTGTATCGGAAGAACGGGTACCCATCCGCTGTAAGCAGTTTCGTAATCCTCTTTTTCAAATCTGACCTGCCACCAACCTTTAGGAACGTACCACTCTTAATGCCCGTTACTGTCGCTAATAAGCGGATTTTCCTGCAACCATGTCGAGTACAGTAATATTCCTTCTTATGACGGAGAGACTCCCTCAAAGACAAAGACAGCGCAGTATACATATACATTGGGAATTAATACAGGATATACTATATGCACTCGGCTATTTTGTTGGGTACTATTGTTTTCGCGGTTACGTTTCTATATATATTCGATGTTGCCATTATTTACTCATTCAAAAAGTTTTGAATAGTATGATAGATATAATTGACAAATATACAATATCTTGTTAAAATATTATATATATATTAATCATCTACAAGATTTGTACAATATTATAGTTGGTTATTATCAGTGCATATGAATAAATATTAGAAAGGGTTAAACTATAACATGAATGAGAAAATATTGATTGAAAATATTCTTAAAGGTATAGAAGCAAAATGCGTTGAGCATGTTCAGGGATTTCCGGATTCGGTTTGTTTCAAGTTACGAGGCGTTTATTCTTTAATTTTCAATTCTATAAAATCGTCTCACACAGATCCCAAAAATAAAGCTGCTTCGATTTTAACCATTATATCAGTTGCCGGTGGTCTAATAACAGTGACTGATGAAGGATATCGCTGTAATGACGGTTTTCTGGACAGTTTTGGTAGTTTTTATTACTCCCCCAATCCCGTTCTTGAAAACCTAAAGTTAATGGAATCTAATTATTGCAATGATGATTACTTTGTTGATAAAGCAATTCTATATTTTAAACATTGTAAGGTTGACAATGCTGTTTCTAATTTGAAAAACTATAGTGAACTAATTAAATTTTCATTTTTGTTTTGTAAAAATGAAGAAGATAAAATGCAAATTAATTATTTGTATACAGTAATGAGATTGTTATCAAGTCCTCTTCCGGAGGACAGTTTATATAAACCTGAATATAAAGCATGGGATTCTGAAAATTGGCTTAAAGAGTTTTTACCAATTTGGGATCGTCGGATTCGCCGGGAACAGCATGAATTTCGTGCTAAGTATTATAAGAAACACATTGATTTGGTGGAAGCAGGCGTTTATATTTCACAATCAGGTAAAAAAGTCCAGATTCCTTGGGACGCTTATAAAATGATGACTTCTTCTAAAATGTATTCTTCCGAACTAACAATTCAACCTTCAACAAACACATTCGATACAATAGTCGAAGTATGGAAAATGGATTGCTTGGACGCAGCAAGAAAGATCCAGAATGAAACTGAGGGAATCACAGCTGTATTGAACCTAGCGAACAGACAAAATCCGGGCGGTGGCGTTTTTACCGGAAGCGGTGCACAAGAAGAATCATGTTTTTTGCGATCAAATTATTATACGGCATTATACCCGTTTGCTGAATATGCACATCGATATGATCTTCCAAAGGCAAAAGAACAGTATCCGCTTGATCGTAATTTTGGCGGTGTGTGGAGTGAAGGAATAACAATATTTCGTGGGAGAGAATTAGAAGGATATCCTTTGTTGGATGAACCCTGGAAAACAAATTTTATAGCTGTTGCCGCAATTAACAGACCACAAACCATTGAGGAAAATGGAGAAATACGCCTACACCCTGACATGATTCAAGGAGCACTGAATAAAATTCATACAATTATGAATATTGCTGCTGATAATAATGTAATAAATCTTGTTCTTGGAGCAATGGGATGTGGTGCATTTCGCAATCCACCGAAACATATAGCAGAACTGTTTCGTCAGGTTTTGAACGAACCACAGTATAAAGGTCGTTTTAGAAGGGTGGTATTTGCTATTATAAATGAGGATCTTTGTAATGTGTTTTCAGACGTATTTAAAGATTTTCAAAGCAAATAATAATTGTCATTAAAGAGGAATCTGTCAGCAAAACCAACTTAGAGAACTGTTTGAAATCCTCATATTTTTGACCGTGTTTTTAATCAGAATAATCTTTTCTTAATATTTTTAGAAGTTTTGCAGAAACATCAAAAATTAAATTATCAATAGTACTTGACACATTTAGCTCTAACACAATTCAAGCAATAATGTTTATTTCTATAAAATAATTTAGGTTCGGCGTAATTCTGATTGGATTAACACAACCGTGCGATAAACTGTCGACTATCTAATAAACACAGCACCGTCTTTACAAATAATGTAAAAGCGGTGCTGTGTGGTTTTATTAAATATTCTATAATTATGTTATCCAAAAAACAAATATATTCCAATAAAGTACGTTTACAGTGCATATGACAAGAGTACAAAGCGTTACAATATTAAATGCCTTTGTGCCTTTCTTCATATTCGTTTTTATTAACCCTGCTATTCCAATGATTATTAGTAACAACGTTAGTATGGTTAAACCGAATATTACATAAAATGCCCAAAAATAGCTTTCGACTATCGTGCCATACGTTAATGCACTAATTGCAATAAACGCAAATGCTGCAATTATCAACAGTTCTGTAACCATTGATGAGACTGCCCATATTCCGAGTGGACGTTTATCTTTTTTCAGTATTTTCTGAACAATCTTGATTATCAGCATTATTATACAAGACAAAACCGATAATACCCACAGGATACAAAGCCCCGTTTCCGTAACTAAAACAGCAATAGAACTTTTGGTATAATCGCCGTAAGGAGCTTGAACGTTTCCATTTTCTTTATCTTCAACGATAAGTCCGCCCTCATCGTCATTATTCTCAAAACCGATAAAGCTGAGACTATATAGTTTTAAGCCGCCTTTAAGGATCGTGCGTCCCGGTTTATAGATACCACCCGGTCTGTCGGGAGTTTCACCGAAATAATTAGTCGAATCGTATTTTCCGAATACAAGTTCCATCATTTCTACATTATATGCCGTTTCGCCGCTTTGATTTGTCATGACGACAGCCCCTATATCATTTTTAGGGGCGACAAGAAGATATGACGAACAACCAACCGTATTTCCACCGTGACCGTATACTTGATTTTCAAACGGTATCATCCACATTCCATGACAGTTACGGGGAATATCTATATTATTATATGCATAGGAAGAAGTGGGCGTAAAGAACAAACTATGTGTTTCAATACTTTTAAATATCCTGCTGTCACCCGTCATCAATGCATGGGCAAACGTCCTGAAATCGTTAAGAGTAGAGGTACAGCTTCCGGCAGGATACATTCCTACATAGCATTTAGCAGACGGAATTAATTCTACATCCTTTGTATAGCAAACAAGCTTTTCCCACTGTTTTTTTACAAATTCATTATCATCAAACCCGGGTTTAACAGATGATTTATCCATACCTAATGGGTCAAAAATGTTTTCATTTACATATTCATAAAACGGTTTATCCGTGATTCTCTCAACGATATAACCTGCAACAGCTACGCCCCAATTTGAATATGCCGTAACAGTACCCGGCTCAAATACTTGCTCGGGCTGATACTCCGATAAAAGATCTCCCAATGGTTTTAGCGTATCAATATTCTCTCTTTTTATGAAAATGTTATACACCGTTTCTTGAAAGCCTGCATTATGATTCATCAGATTTATCATTGTTATAGGCTTATCAAAGTTGAGGTTCTTAAAAAAGTTATCCGGAAGATACTCTCTCACATCTTTATCAAGATCAATTAAGCCTTGCTCGTAAAGCTGAATTACACTCGTCCAAACAAGTAGTTTGGTGGCAGAACCCCATTCAAATACAGAGTTCTCGTCAACTTCAATGCCGTTTTCTTTATCTATGTATCCAAAATAATTGGAATAAATATCTTCGTCTGCACTAAAAAGCGAAACTGCCATTCCTGCTGTTGTGTCACTGTGTTCATCAACAAATTTCTCAATAATCTTATCGATATTATCGATATCTGTGGACATTGCAGATGCATTTATTATCGGATTTATTAGTATGCATAAGATACAGAACATAATTACAATAATAGTATTCTTCTTTCTCATTTAAACATACCTCCAACAACGCTTGCAGTGCCCCCCTGGTTCCGCATTGCCTTCAATGATGGTATTCATTATTCTTGCGTCCTTTGACGTGTATCTAAAAAATCCGATATTTGATCCGTTAAGATATAAACTTAAATGTTTTATTGTATGACCGCAGCCGTCAAATGTACCACAAAAATACGGTATTCCCGAAAAAGACGATTTACTGAGAT
>ONAH01000067.1 GCA_900315715.1 uncultured Eubacteriales bacterium | reverse complement strand
ATACACAATACAGAATCATTTGCAAAACCTCTGGCAACATCGTTTACGACAGCGGATATACTCAAAGTTCAATGCAGAGATTTATGCTAACAAAAAGCGGTTATACGGAAATTTATGCTTTTGTAAAAAGCTCTGACGGTACCGAAATTATGACAAACAGTTGCACATTTAATACAGAAAAGTCTGTCACTATTTATTATGCCGGACTCTCAAACCCTTATATTCATTACAGGTTAAACGGTGAATGGACTGCCGTTCCGGGGGTCGCTATGAATAAAACTGATGATTTTCCCGGATACACTTATAAATATACAGTTGTAATTAAAAACGCTTCAGGTATTTTAGTTTGCTTTAACGACGGTAAAGGTAATTGGGATAACAACGCTCAGAAGAATTACTCTGTTTATACGGGCATTTACGGCATTAAAAACGGATCTGTTACTCCGCTTGTAAAATAATTTTACTCCCCTCACTTTTAGTACTGAGGGGAGTTCGTATTTTTATTATAGAATGATACAGATAAGACCGTTACAGCCATCATTGATAATTCGCTCTATCGTTTCGTTAAGCCTTGCTCTTGCATCGGCAGGCATTCGACATAGTTTATTGTGCATTCCTTCGTTTACAAGCTCATGCAGGTTCTTTCCGAAGATGTTCGACTCCCATATCTTCACAGGATCTTCTTCAAACTCCTTCAACATATAATTTACAAGCTCCTCAGACTGTTGTTCGGATCCTACTATCGGAGTAAGCTCCGTATTAATATTTGTTCTGAGCATATGGATAGACGGTGCTGAAGCTCTTAGCTTAATTCCGTACTTTGTTCCCTGCTTAATTATCTGTGGTTCTTCAAGTGTAAGCTCCTCTTTCGACGGCATTACTATACCGTATCCCGTTTCCATTACATCATCATATGCAGACTTTATCTTGTCAAACTCAGTTTTCATGCTCGTTAGCCCTACCACTGTTTTAAGCATATCTGCTTCATCTTCTATATCCATACCTGTCTGCTCTGAAAGTACTTTCCAGAATAATCCTTTTCCAAGAGATAATGTTACCTTTGCCGTTCCGCTTCCAAGATCTATGCTATCTATTTCTGCCTTATCTATATACTCACACCCGCATATACCGCTGCAAGCTTCGCTTATATCTCTTAACCTTACTATGTCTTTTGCATTATCACCTATTGCTCCTATTACACTGCTTCTAAGCCAATGATTTTTCTCAAGAGTTGTTATCCACTTCGGAACATCAACTCCTATCTCTTTTACAGGAAACTCAAACAAAAGCTGGGCAAGTATTCTCTTAATCTCATTCTCGTCAAGTTCCAGACAGTTTACCGCAACTACCGGTATTGCATACTTGTTGCTTAAACTCTCAGCAAGTGATTTTGCGTCACGACTGTCAGGTTCGGTACAGTTCAGTAACATTACAAAAGGCTTATTGATGCTCTTAAGCTCACTTACTACTCTTTGCTCTGCTTCTTCATACTCATCTCTTGGTATATCTGTTATCGATCCGTCTGTTGTAATCACTATCCCAACGGTAGAATGATCTGTAATGACCTTCTGCGTTCCTATTTCCGCTGCCATATTAAACGGTATCTCCTCATCGTACCACGGTGTCTTGACCATTCTTGGCTGTTCGTTTTCTATGTATCCCAATGCACTCGGTACAATATAACCTACACAGTCAATCATTCTCACACGAAAAGACACATTATCCTCAAGTCGCACCTCAACAGAATCTTCGGGAATAAACTTCGGTTCAGTAGTCATTATTGTGCGTCCTGCCGATGACTGCGGTAATTCATCTACCGCACGCCTGCGAAGATTTTCATCGGGTATATTGGGAATAACAAGCGTATCCATAAATCTCTTGATAAAGGTCGATTTGCCTGTTCTCACCCCTCCTACTACACCTAAATAGATCTGTCCTCCTGTTCGTTTAGAGATGTCTTGATAAATATTTCTCTCTTCCAACTCTGTAACCTCCGTCTTTAAACATTTTCTGATTTGTACAATTCTATGTTTAAGACTGAGATTATATTACTGTTTTTGTATTCGCTTTTTATTGTATTGAGTCTTATTCAACTTCAATCGCTAACACTCCATACCTGCTCTGACGTTCTTTGCTGTAATATTTTTCCATGTCTTTCGGTGATGCTGTGTGTATGGTATCATCTGTGTAACCACACTTTTTTAACGGTAATGCTTTATAAAGTTCCGTAAAGTCTGAGAACCGGTAAATATTCTTTACTCTCTTTTCAATACTCTCACCTGTTTCGTCTGTTACAGTAAACTTTATTGTATCACCCGTTCTCAGTTTTTGTCTTTTTTCATCGTTTAGTCTTAGTTCATATATCTTTTCTCCGCATTTTATCTTGTCAAAAGGCTTGCGGTCAAGCTTCATCTCATACTGCATTGAAAAAACCTCTTATATAAATTTATTTAGCTTCTCATCATACTCATAGTTTACAGCAGATAATGTTTTACGTATTTCCTGTTCATCAGCCGATAATGATTTGCATAGTTCTGAAAGACTATCGTAATTATCCCTTAACTGAGTGTTTATATATGATAATAGAATTATCGGATCTTTTGGTAATGGCATGGTTATTCCTCCTCATTATAATATTCCAGAAAACTGTGACGTTCTCCTTTTGTTTTATATCCCGGAAAAGTATCAAGATGTACACAGTGAATACTGTTAAATATACTTTTCTCAATATTAGGATTTGTTTTTTTTAGTTCGGCAATCAGGTGCTTCACCTCCTGTCGCTTGCTTTCACCTATTCCATCCTCTGAATTTGTATATGCCTCTGTAAATCGACAAGCACACTGTAGGAACTCTAAGTTGTTATAATTTCTCCATGAGATTATATCACGCTCATGCACACAGTACAAAGGTCGTATAAGTTCCATACCTTCGTAATTTGTACTATGAAGTTTTGGCAACATTCCCTGTAATTGTGCACCGTAAAACATGGCCATTACAGTGGTTTCTATCACGTCGGAATAATGATGACCAAGCGCAATTTTATTACAGCCAAGTTCTTTAGCTTTGCTGTACAGGTGCCCTCTTCTCATTTTTGCACATAAATAGCATGGATATCCGCTGACCTTATTTGTAACATCAAATATATCACTCTCAAATACTGTAATCGGTATCTCCATAAGCTTTGCGTTAGCTTCAATCAGTTCTCTATTTGTTTTATTATACCCGGGATCCATTACCAGAAATTCAAGTTCAAATGGTACTTCACTGTATCTCTTAAGCATCTGCATAAGCTTTGCCATTAGCATAGAATCTTTCCCGCCCGATATACAAACGGCTATTTTATCGCCCTCCTTTACAAGCTCATATCTCTTAACCGCGGCGATAAAAGCGTTCCATATTTCTTTGCGGTATTTCTTATTTATACTGCGTTCTATTTTTTCACTCTCTGAGAGCGTTCTTGACATGTTTTCAGCTCCTTTTCCATAAAAAGCTTAGAAATAATAAGTAATATCTTCGTTATCTATTCGCAAGACTATTTTTTTATACATCATCAAACAATGCTTTTGTTTGAATGAACACCTGACTTTTACACGATGGTTATCCGACAATTATTGTACTGCTATAAGAATGTTCTTCTGCGTATTTTTTCAAAATTCTTATGATTTTTATTCTATCAAAAACATTCAAACCCTTATCTATTTAGTGTAAGCAGATTAAACAAACTAGCTTGTATTTAAAACCTGATAACCATTCTGAAATTGTAAATTTCGTAATATTTCATCTATTTAATTATAATTTAAAAAAACTGCCATTATTTGTCATTTGGAATAATTTTTGATAAAGTTTATAGATTTTTATCTTCGAATATAGTAGAAGTTCCGCGCTTTAGTTTGTGATATTTTTATAAATCACACAAACAATTAGTAATTGTTATCGTTTTTCATAAAAATAGTAGCATATTATTGAATAAACATTGATATCTGATAAGCATTATTATCAATAACATACAAAAATACAAATGATTTTTTTCGTTTAGTTATACTTGATTTTTTTTGATTTAACCTATATAATATAATAAAATATGTGAATGAGAATTATTAATTAGAAAAAAATTTGCGTTAAGGAGATGTGGCTATGAGATTGCGTAAACAAGCACTGGGTAATCGTAATTTAGTAGGCGCAAAAGTGGAAACGGCACGCAAGAAGAAGGGCATGAAGCAGAAGGAGTTGCTTGCACAACTTCAGGTAAGAGGAGTCGATATGAACGCATCAGGCTTATCTAAGCTTGAAGGTCAAATCAGATTCGTTACAGACATCGAACTCGCAGCACTTGCCGACATTCTGGAAGTATCTGTTGACTATCTTTTGGGCAGAGAGATTAAAGAACTCAGGTAAACGAACAAGATTGCAGACTGAAGAAATTCGGTCTGCATTTTCTTTTGTTTTCTATTTTTATCTTTTATCTTTATGTCGAAATTTCCATTCATTAACTTTGTCACCTTTTACCATATAACTGTTTGAAGCAATCAGTGCAAGAGGCGTATCACAATACGCATCAGAATAAAAGCAATCAATATCGGCATTCCCGTACTTTTCTCTGAATCTTCGAACTTTTTCTTTACCGTGGCAGTTTATTCCGGTATATTTTCCAGTTTTAGGATCAACTTTTGACGCCATCATACACCCTACGCCTAATTCTGAACATATCGGCTCTAACAAAAACTCAGGTGATGCAGAGATAATAACATCATCTGGTTTTTTTTGCTGCAAATAGAATGGTTTAATCTTACTACTATGAGCTTCCCAAAAATCAGGCAAATCTTTTTCTATATCTACCTCATGCAAAAATTCATACATTACTTCTTTAAACTGAGTTTTTGTATTTATTCGCAATAAATACTTTATAAATGCATACGCAGTTTTCGGGAAATGCTTTGCAACAGATGGATGTCGCTTAAGGCAAAACAGATAAAAATCTGAGGTGCTGTCGTTGTAATATATAGTTTTATCAAAATCGTAAACGTTTATTTAAATCACCATCTTTCAGAAAAAATTTGCATATATAATAATGATTAACCTTATCGAAGAACGTCTATCAAACATACGGCATGTGCAGAGATTCCCTCCATACGTCCTGTAAAACCTAAGTTTTCTTCAGTTGTGGCTTTTACATTAACACAATCAGCATCAATTTTACAAACATCAGCTATGTTTATCTTCATTTGATTTATATATGGTTTTAGTTTCGGTTTCTGTGCAATTACCGTTGCGTCAATATTTGAAACACAAAAACCCTTTTCACCTATTTTTCGGCATACTTCGGACAATAACATCATACTGTCGGCACCTTTATATGCCGGATCTGTATCCGGAAATAACCCTCCGATATCTCCCATACCGGCAGCACCAAGTAATGCATCCATGACAGCGTGAACAAGTACATCGGCGTCAGAATGTCCTAATAATCCCAAAGCATATGGTATTTCTACTCCACCAAGAATTAGTTTTCTTCCTTCTACAAGCTTGTGTACATCATATCCATGTCCTACTCTCATATATCGTCACCTCTCTTTAATAACTCCTCTGCAATATAAATATCCTCAGGAGTTGTAATCTTAATATTGCTATATCTGCCTTCGGTAATATGTATTACTCCGCCAATTGATTCTATTAGCTGACAATCATCAGTAAACTCAAGATTCATTGATTGTGCATTAACATAGGCTTGCATATATTTTCTTTTATAAAACACTTGCGGTGTCTGCACAGCATATAGTTCACTTCTGTTAGGAGTATCAACTACTTTTCCACCTCTAACAATCTTTACAGTATCTTTCACCGGTACAGCAAGCGTAGAAGCACCATAATCCACTCCGTCTTTGATAACTTTTACTATATCTGTTATATGTATAAGCGGCCTTGCACCGTCATGTATCACAACTATTTCACAACCATCGCTTGAAATATTTACTCCGTTATAAACAGATTGCTGACGTGTTGCACCGCCACCAACAATTTTTACATCTTTACCCAATAATTCCTTGTAAAGCGTTTCATCTCCAGTTGGACATACTACAATAATCTCATCAAACAGCTCACATTTTTTAAACTTTTCAACGGTATTTTCAATTACCGTTTTTTCACCAAGAAGCATAAGCTGTTTACTGATTGAAGATTTCATTCTTGACGAACTTCCCGCAGAAACTATTATCGCAGAAATAAACTTCCCGTTAAACATTAAATCACCTACCTAAATAAACCTTTAATATAATAAGCTATCGTATCAACACCTGTTACACACAAATAAACCATTATTGCAAACGCAATTATTGATAATACTCTCACAATATTACGTTTTACAGGAGAGAGTTCTTTCCACTGTGGTTCGTCCTGCATATCAAGCTTATCATAGTAATCAGGCTTATTTATCGAATCAACAGCGACTAAAGCATCAATAGATTTTTTTAGAAAACAAATCGGAACATATATAATATAATCACCTGTTACAGAACCAAATAGCATCTGTACTTTATTTATCATAACGTCAGAATAAGGAACATCGGCTTTTTCCAATATTGAACAAACCTTAACTGAATTTGTTTCATCGGTACGAATAAGCTCACAGGGTAAGTCCATGGAAAACTCATCACATAGCTTTTTCCCACATATACAACGTTCATCTTCTGTAAATCTAATTTGTTTGCACTTTTTACAATATTTCATTTTAAACTTCCTAATCAATAAGATACAAATCGGAATATGAAGCTATTCCGTCTTTTTTCTGTGTAAGAGATAAAGTTTCAACATTTGCATATTCCAAATAAGCATAATCATTGGGTGTATATGAACACTTCCAAAAAAGAGGAATTTCATCACAAATCGCAATACACTTGATATTCAGACATTCCATACGCGATCTCAATTCACGACCATTTGCGGCCTCTGTAC
Organism: uncultured Eubacteriales bacterium; assembly: GCA_900315715.1. GTDB lineage: Bacteria > Bacillota > Clostridia > Oscillospirales > Acutalibacteraceae > RUG592. Next base: position 1,121 of record ONAH01000067.1, on the reverse strand, counting down.
AAAATGGACTTTCTTGTCTATCATATACATACCAATTTCCTAACCGTGCCTTACATTTTTCACAATGATTGGCAAATACCACTCTCTTTTTAGATTTTGAATACTGATTCCGTACGTTATAGTTACTTTCAATATATCTAAGTAATGCAGGCGGAATACAATCAATTTTATCCGTATATGCTAATCTTAATAATGAATGTGAAGTAATAAATTCATGGCTGTACTCTGTAACTATCTTGCTATCATAATCAAACAATCTAACAAAATTATTTAATCCAAGTCCAAAAACTGTTGTCAAAGAACCACACTTCCAACATCTCATTTTTCCGTCAACTATGAATATTTCGTCCATACCAACGATCACCGAATTATTCCCATTTAATAGCCACTTAGCGTACTTATCGTAATCTTCACAGGAACAGTTCACATACCATTTTTTTACACCAGGATTCCATTTTGCTCCTAACGCCTTTGCCTCTTCTTTCTGACTGAAAGGAACATTGAGATAAAGGCTCATTTTCTGTCACCACCTCATAATTGTCTGAAATATGATTATATTTTACCACAAACATGTATAAATTTAAAGAATAAAATAAAAAATTCTCCAAAAAGAATACTCTTTATGGAGAATACATAGTCCGCCCGAGGGGACTCGAACCCCTGGTCTTCAGAGTCGGAGTCTGATGCGTTATCCAACTACACTACGGACGGATTTTAAAAGGCTTAGGCGAACCAATCGCCCAAGCCTCATTATCATATTATGAAATGATCAAATTAACTCGATAATTGCCATCTCTGCTGCATCGCCACGGCGTGGACCAATCTTTGTGATTCTTGTATATCCACCGTTTACGCCATTGTACTTAGGTGCAATTTCATCAAACAGTTTCTTTACAACTGTCTCGTTTGTTACAAAGGCCATAACAAGACGCTTGCTGTGAAGGTCATTATTCTTAGCAATAGTAATCATTTTCTCGGCCATTGAGCTTACCTCTTTAGCACGAGTAACAGTAGTCTCGATTTTGCCTTTCTCAAAAAGGAATGTAACCATTGCTCTGAGCATAGCTGTTCTGTGAGCAGTAGTTCTTCCCAACTTTCTTGTTCCCGGCATTTTAGTCACT
>ONAH01000045.1 GCA_900315715.1 uncultured Eubacteriales bacterium | reverse complement strand
GACTGCTTTTCATTATATACCGAATTATACCCGTTGTCAACAGGATTTTTGAGGTTTAATCGCATTTAATTTTAGTTTTCTGATTATTGCACAAAGCAGCAAATGTACGGTCAAGCGGGGTTAAACTCTGAGCTTTGAACAAAAATCGATTATCGGTACAAATAAACAAGATTTTTTTACAATAATTTAAATAATTACTCAATAATTAGTCTTGTTTATAGCTCTGTAATTTGTTATAATGTTAAAGTCTATAAGTATGGATTATATTATGAAAAAAGGCGGTGAGGGCTTATGTCCGCAAAAGTTACCTTGTTAAACTATACTCCCGAACCCGAACGCACTGTCGCTATGGCCGCAAAGCTTTGTTACTCAAAAAGCGATATTGATACGGTCAGAGATGGTCTTACAGAGGAGAAAACAGCCTCATTCCTTGATATGCTGTCGTCAATCGGACACCAGAGTCCTATTGAACACATCACTTTTACATTCGGTATTGAGGGAATTTCCCGTGCATGCTCCCATCAGCTTGTAAGACACAGAATTGCCTCTTACAGCCAGCAGTCACAGAGATATGTTGACGGAACTACTTTTGATTTTGTCACTCCGCCTGCGGTTGCCGAAAATCCCGTACTTCTGGAAAAATATAACAATGCTATTGAACTTGAAGCTAAGGCATACGCTGAGGTGCGTGACGCTCTCATCTGTCAAAGTATCCGTAAGGTTTGTGAAACCGACTGCGTTATCAAAAACAAGATAGGAGATGTTTCCGCTCTGAGCGACGGTGAGTTGTGCGATAAGTTCAGGGAAATCGACAAGAAAAGGTTTTCTGCATTTGAGAAGCTTGCCAATGAGGACGCAAGGTTTATTCTTCCCAATGCCTGCACAACAAAAATTATTTGTACGTTCAACGCAAGAAGCCTGCTTAACTTCTTTGAACACCGCTGCTGTAACCGTGCACAGTGGGAAATCAGAGATGTCGCACAGCAAATGCTTGCTCTTGTTAAGAACGTTGCACCGCATATTTTCTCAAAAGCTGGGCCCGGCTGCCTGTACGGTGTTTGTCCTGAGGGCAATATGTCTTGCGGAAAAATGCTTGAAATGCGTGAGAAGTTCAATGTGAAAAAGGATTGATAATTAATGAGCGGTAAGCTTATTGTTATAGAGGGGCTTGACGGTAGCGGTAAAGCTACACAAACAGAACTTCTGTGCAAATATCTCACAGAAATGAATATCGGCTTTACTAAACTCAGCTATCCTAATTACAACTCCCCCTCCTCCGCTTTAGTGAAAATGTACTTAAACGGTGAACTTGCTGATACTCCCGATAAAATAAACCCATACGCTGCGGCTGTTTTTTATGCTGCCGACAGATGTGCGGATTTCATCATGTATCATAAGGAAAATTACGATAACGGCGGACTGTTCGTGTCCGACAGATACGCAACCTCTAACGCCGTCTATCAGACAGGAAAACTTCCCGTTGAACAATGGAGTGATTATATACATTGGCTTGACGACCTTGAGTACGGGAAGCTTGGTATACCGAAACCAGATACCGTAATCTATCTTGATATGTCCGTTGAGGTGTCTCAGAAACTCCTGTCCTCACGGTATAACGGCAACGAAAGCAAAAAGGATATTCACGAATGTAATGTAGATTTCCTCAGGCAGTGCAGAACTACCGCACTGTATTGTGCGGAAAAACTTGGTTGGAATGTCATTAAGTGCGATGACGGAGTTAATCCGTTCCCCGTCGAAATGATCTCTCAACAAATAAAAACGCTGACTGAGGATATAATCGGCAGTTACACATATTAACATATAAACAATAAGTATAATTAGCAGAAAGGAAGAGAAAGATAATGGTATATGTATTTTTGGCAGAGGGCTTTGAAGAAGTTGAAGCTCTTACACCCGTTGACGTGCTGCGCAGATGCGGCGTAGATGTTAAGACAGTCGGTATCGGCGGCAAAACAATTACAGGCTCCCATAAAATCCCTGTAACGGCTGACCTTACCGAAAACGAACTTACATTCGACGGTCTTGAAGCCGTTATTCTTCCCGGCGGTATGCCCGGAACTCTTAATCTTGAGAAAAACCAGACAGTACAGCAGTATCTGAGTTATGCAAATTCCAAGGAGTTGTTTATCTGCGCTATTTGCGCCGCTCCTTCAATACTTGGTCATAACGGTATGCTTACAGGCTTAAAAGCTACCTGCTTCCCCGGATTTGAAAAAGATCTCTTAGGCGCAGAAGTAAAGTCCGACCTTGCAGTCGCAGACGGTAGATTCATAACGGGCAAGGGTGCAGGCGCCGCTATGGAATTTGCTCTGCTTATCGCAGAAAATCTCTGCGGCAAGGAAGTTTCCGAAAAAACAAGGAAGTCCTTACAATGTCAGTAAATAACGGTGATATCCGTAAGGTCAAAACTGACCTTAGAAACGGATTTAAAACAAAACGCACCGATATGCCGGAAAATGTAAAAATATCTATGGACTCCGAAATTCAAAGCAGGTTTCTTACATTGCGTCAGTACATCTACTGTAAAACTGTTTTTACCTATGTTTCAAAGGATATTGAGGTTGATACCCTTGCCATTATTCGTGCCGCATGGGCTAACGGTAAACGTGTCGCCGTACCACGATGCGTTACCGAAACACGTGAAATGGATTTCTTCTACATCACCAATATGTCCGACTTGGAAGAAGGCGCCTTCGGAGTTCTTGAACCAATCGCTGATAAATGCGAAAAGGTTACAGATTTCTCAAAAGGTCTGTGTATAGTCCCCGGGTTAAGCTTTGACGCAGAAGGCTACCGTTTAGGCTATGGCAAAGGCTATTACGACAGATTTCTCTCAAAATTTCAGGGGGATACAGTCGGTCTTTGTTACAGCAACTGCATTAAATGGAAGCTTCCCCACGGCTACTACGATAAGCCTGTTGACCTTATCGTAACAGACAGATATATTAGACGTACAGGCAAAAAATAAGAAAGGAACCGCTTTGTTATGAGTGAAGAGTTACATTCGGCTGATAAGCAAAACGAAAACAGAGGTTCGGTTAGCAGGAAGAAAAAGGTTGACGATTTTAAGCTTAAAATAGATTACTCGGACGATCTCGACAACGATATTATTTTTCCGGAGGATACCGATGAAGACCTGCTTGATTTGAGCGAAGATGATAATAAGGAACGGATAACCGTTCCAAAAAGAAGATCCGACATTGAAGAGGATATTTCAGAAAAAGACGAAAACAAACGCAGACGTAAGGCTCTTAAAAAAGAACGTCAGCGTAAAAAGAAAAAAGCTAAACAAAATGGCTGTGTTATCAGAGTAGTATGGCTTGTTATGGTTTTGATACTCGGCGTATTCCTTGCGGAATTTCTGCTCGTGGGAATTAACGATCTGTTGGGCAGAAACAGAGGTGAGGAAGAAAAAATTATCATTCAAATTCCCGATAATGCCGACATAGAAGAAATAAGCAATATTCTCTATGATAACAAGGTTATTTCTAATAAATCTTACTTTAAATTCTACGCAAAACTTACTAACGGCGATAGCGGATTTGCTAAGGGTTCCTACGAAATTAAAAACAATATGGACTACGAAGCTATTATCAACTATCTCCAGTCTAACGCTAACCGTGTGGATACCGTTCAGCTTAGATTTACGGAAGGTATGACGGTGCTCGAAATTGCCGACAAACTCTCCGAAAACGGCGTCTGCGATAAGAACGAATTCCTTGAACTGTGTAATTCGACAGACTTCGACAAAGATTTTACTTTCCTTTCAAACGGCAGACCGGGACTCAACAACGTTTACTACCGTCTTGAGGGTTACCTTTTCCCCGATACCTATGAGTTCTATCAGGGCGAAAGCGCAAGAACTTCAATCTACCGCTTCCTCAATAACTACGAAGCTAAACTCTACTATACAAAACTCAGAATAGAGATAAAAGACGATACGGACGAAGATTCTTACGATTACTACAACGAACAGGATACCGATACAAGCAAAAAGAAAACTAAAAAATACGAAAAACTTACCGTGGAGGAACAGGCAAAGAAACAGGGTATGACAATGGACGAAGTGCTTACTCTTGCGTCAATGATACAGGCTGAGGCTGCCAACAAGGACGATATGTACATGATCTCCTCTATCTTCCACAACAGACTTAATACAATAGGTTCCGGCGGTTACACAATTTACGGAGATTACATCAAGGGTACGTTGGGCTCTGATCCGACTATATTCTATCCTTATAAAAAGAATACCGTTCCAAATAATTTCAAGAGCACTTATAACACTTACGAAATTCAAGGTCTGCCGTCAGGCCCGATAGGCAATCCAGGTATGGACGCTATCGAAGCCGCACTTTATCCGGCAACATCTAATAACTACTACTTCTGTCATAAGGCCGCTACCGATGACAGCGACGCAGTTGCATATTATGCCGCTACACTCGCAGACCATAACTATAATCTCTCTCTTGCCGGCTTGAACTAAACAAGATTTTACACCCGATTTTTATCGGGTGTTTTCTTTTTTACGTCTATATAATTTTAGGAATATTATGACAAATATTCAGAGGTTTTCTCTTTTAGAATTATACTAAAATCATAATTGACGAACACTGCTATATAATGTATAATTATTGTGATTATGTAAAAAGGAGGATAAACATGGCAAAAGTTCAAACTGTGGAAACCGCACCTATCCGTGACGCAAGAACTCTGGGGATTCCAAAAATGCTTCTTCTTGGCGGACAGCATTTGTTCGCAATGTTTGGAGCAACCGTTCTTGTACCACTGCTCACAGGTCTTGATGTTTCTACCACACTTTTAATGGCAGGTCTTGGTACACTGCTGTTTCATTTTATCACCAAGGGAAAAGTTCCAGCTTTTCTCGGATCGTCGTTTGCTTATCTCGGAGGATACGCTATCGTTGCACCAATGATAAACGGTCAGCCCAACAAGGAAATGCTGCCCTATGCTTGCGGAGGTGTGCTTGTATCAGGTATTATCTACCTGCTTCTTGCGTCACTCTTTAAAGTGTTCGGCATTAACAGAGTTATGCAGTTTTTTCCGCCTGTTGTTACAGGTTCGATGATTATTGCTATCGGTCTTACACTTGCACCAAGCGCTATCGACAACTGTAACCAGGACTGGCTCCTTGCTTTTATCGCTATCGCTCTTATTATTGTATGCAATATCTGGGGTAAAGGCATGGTCAAGATAATTCCTATCATGATTGGCATTATCGGCTCATATATTGTTGCGTTGTGTCTGGGTAGAATAGATTTCTCCGCCGTGTCAAACAGTAGTATTGTTGCGCTTCCAATACACACTTCCGCAATTGCTAAATTTGACATCAGCGCTATCATCACTATTCTGCCTATCGCTCTTGCAACCGTTATGGAACACATCGGTGATATCTCTGCAATCAGCGCAACAACCGGAGAAAACTATATCGCTGATCCGGGACTTCACCGCACACTTATCGGTGACGGTCTTGCTACTTCTTTCTCGGCACTGTTTGGCGGCCCTGCAAACACTACATACGGCGAAAACACCGGCGTTCTTGTACTCACAAGAATTTACGACCCTAAGGTAATTCGCATTGCGGCTGTTTTTTCGGTAGTTCTCTCATTCTTCCCTGCAGTTTCTGCTGTGATCTCAACCGTTCCAGCCGCTATTATCGGCGGTGTTTCACTGATCCTTTACGGTATGATCTCCGCTATCGGTATACGCAACTTTGTTGAAAACAAGGTTGACCTCACTAAGAGCAGAAACGTTATCATCACAGCCGCTATTCTTGGCTGTGCTTTGGGATTTAAGTTCTCCGCAGCTCAGGGTATTTCCTTTGCGGTTGGTTCTACAACTATCAGCCTCTCAGGTCTTGCTATCGCTGCAATAGTCGGTATCCTGCTCAATGCAATTCTTCCCGGAAAGGATTTTGTTTTTAACGGCAATATCAACAACGCTGCGACTGATACTAAGGATTCAACAGCAGACAAACCTTCTCAGCCAAATGCCGTTAAACCCGCAACTACTAACACTAATACAAAATCTAAATCTAAAGGCAAAAAGAAATAACTTCTTTACCCAACAAAACAAAACACACCGTACATTTTCGTGTGCGGTGTGTTTTGTTATGTATTTGTATTAACAAGGTTTTCCTATTTTATCGTTCGTCCTAATGCCGATACTGTATCGCTGTATTACCAAAGCGTCTGCCGTATTAACCTTTCCGTCACCGTTCACATCGCCAAGTTTTTTCTGTGTATCAGTAAGTTTTACCATTTTGATTGACGAACGAAGTATGATCAATGCGTCCTTCGACGTTACATGATTATCAAGGCTTACATCTCCTAAAATATTCTTGCCGGGCTTGTCATTTCCTCCCGAAGTATCGGTATCGCTCTCTGTGTTTACATCTGTATCACTTGATGTTGGCTTTTTCTTTCCGCACATAGTACACTTGCCGTCTTTATACACATGGTCTTTCATCGGAACAGTGTTCTGGGCTTTAATTACGGCATTACATACCGAACAATGCGAACCCTCTGTTTTACCCTCATGCGTACATGTAGCTTCTACCGCAGGATCCACAACCACCGTATGGCCTGTTGCTGGAACAGAAATCTTCGGAACAAGTATCTCTCCGCACACGCTGCACTCAGCCCATTCGCCCCAGCCTGCTTCCGTACAGGTTGGAGATTTTGCCTCATGGATAAGTGCCGAATGAATATGCGGTGCGTCGCTTGAAGTACCGTTTTTGTTAACCGCCTCAATAACAAGAGCGTCATAATTCAACTCAAACATATCGGAGTTATAAAACTCCTTTATATTATATGTAACGCAAACATCATCGTAAGTAATATCTCTTTTTGCCGTAAATTTAAAAGCGATGACTTCGGATTCGTCAGTAATAGAAGTTCCCTCAGGGTCAAACATAACAGAAAACATCATAAATGAATCATTAACAAAATTTACAAATGTATCCGTATAATACTGGTCATAGCCGTTATAGTTAAGATACGATTTATTATAATTAAGTTCGCTTAAAAGTCCTTGAACTTTATCAGCACGTCTGACTTTAAAGAAAACGGTTATCTCATCGTCTTTTACACCCGACATTCTTACTGTACCCTGACTTAACGTTTCAGCAGAAGTATGGTATATGGTTTTTTCACTAATACAACTGTCGCAATCACTATCAATATCCGAAGCAGCATATGCGCTTGAGGGAGTTAATCCACACACAGACGATAAAAGCATAGATATACTAAGTAAAAATACAGAGAGTTTTTTCATTATCATTACCTCCGTTTATTATTCATAATAACATTATAATATATTTTGCATTAAAAATCCATACCTTTATCTTATTTTTTATAATAAAATCGCAAATTTTATTTTCCCCACAAAAAAGCCGGATCAGAAATAAACTCTGTATCCGGCAATTTTTATTAATATAGATTATTTAGCATAATCAGTTATTCTTGATTCTCTAATGATGTTAACCTTAACCTGTCCGGGGTACTCAAGGTCAGTTTCGATCTTCTTACAGATTTCTCTTGCAAGCGGTATCATTCTCTCGTCCTTAACTATCTCAGGCTTAACCATAATACGAACCTCACGGCCCGCCTGAATAGCGAAGCATCTCTCAACGCCCTCAAACGATGACGCAACCTCCTCAAGCTTTTGCAGACGCTTGATGTAATTCTCAACATTCTCACGTCTTGCACCAGGTCTTGCAGCAGAAATAGCGTCCGCAGCCTGTACGATACAAGCGACAATTGTTCTTGCCTCAACATCGCCATGGTGAGCGTGAATAGCATGAATTATCTGGTCGCCCTCTTTAAACTTCTTTGCAACGTCAACGCCTATTTCAACATGTGAACCCTCAATCTCATGATCAAGAGCCTTACCGATATCATGCAGAAGTCCTGCACGTTTTGCAAGTGTAGGATCCATTCCAAGTTCGCTTGCAATCATTCCCGAAAGCAGCGCAACTTCGATCGAATGATCCAGCACATTCTGACCAAAACTTGTACGGTAGCGCAAACGTCCCAAAAGCTTTACAAGCTCATGGTGCATTCCGTTTACACCCACCTCAAGGACAGCGCGTTCGCCTTCATCTTTAATGATGTTTTCGACTTCACGTCTTGCCTTTTCGATCATTTCCTCTATTCTTGCGGGGTGGATACGTCCGTCTGCTATCAGCTTTTCAAGAGCAATTCTTGCAATTTCTCTTCTTACCGGCTCAAAGCATGACAAAGTAATTGCCTCAGGTGTATCGTCTATGATAAGATCCACTCCTGTGAGTGTTTCGATTGCTCTAATGTTTCTGCCCTCACGTCCGATAATACGTCCCTTCATCTCGTCGTTAGGGAGCGGTACAACAGATACAGCCGCTTCTGCAACATGGTCTGCCGCACATCTCTGTATTGCAAGTGAAATTATATTTCTTGCTTTCTTCTCAGCTTCCTCACGTAGCTGCTGTTCATAATCAAGTATCCTTACTGCCTTTTCATGAACCAACTCTGCCTCTAAATTTTTGAGCAGATATTCTTTTGCTTGTTCGGTAGTAAAGCCCGAAATCTTTTCAAGTACCTCAAACTCACTTTTCTTTATAGACTCTGCTTCTGCAAGTCTTTCCTCAGCCTGCTTGAGCTTTTTGGCTACATTTTCCTCTTTTTTCTCAAGGTTATCCGTTTTGCGGTCAAGAGTTTCCTCTTTCTGCTGAACTCTTCTCTCCTGACGCTGAACTTCCTTGCGTCTTGCGTTAAGTTCTTTTTCCGTTTCATTTCGGAACTGATGAACTTCGTCCTTGCCTTCAAGCACAATTTCTTTCTTCTTAGCTTCTGCGTCCTTTACAGCGTCCTCAACTATGCGTTTTGCCTCTGCTTCGGCTGAACCTATCTCAGCTTCGGCAATCTTTTTGCGGTGATTTACACCCGACATAAAACACGCAACACCTGATACTATCGCTGCAAGCACGATAAGCAGTATCGCTAACCAAATTGGCATTTCTGCCTGACACCTCCTTGTTTTGATTTCTTATTTCCATAATACAAAAATCTTCAACCCGGTGCCGTTTCGGTATTTTAATATAAAATTTTAGAGATGAACCAACTTTCATTTGGTATGATGTATGAGAAAAGCGTGGTCTGATACTGTACAAACATTTGTACATCGCTTATCCCGTAATTATAAGTAAAAATAACAATAATAGTGTTAGCCCGATAACCAAACATTAATTTGGCACAGGCGAATGTAACGCATAAATTATATATCCGTATCTGAAACTTTTTTTAAAAAAGTATTATACTATATAACCGTAAAAACATTAATTCAATAGAAATTATATCAAAACACATATATATAGAAACGGCTCTGAGTCCGATTATCAATTCGGAGTAAACTATACACTTTACCAGCATAAAAATACTCCCTTTATATTGTAATGCAAAACATCAATTTTGTCAACCATAAATTTATTATATTGAGCACATAACGCTCTGACTTTTCGCAAACAATAAATATACTTATCATGCAAGTATTCTATATGTGAGATAAGTAAATTTTTAACAAAAGGTAAATTTTTCAAAATGCACCCGAAAAAATGTAATTAATTTTAATAAACCACTTGTAAAAATACCCAAAATAGTATAAAATATATAGCGTACTAATTTTAGTCACTAATTTTTAGGAGGATAAATAAAATGGCAGTAAAAGTTGCAATTAATGGTTTTGGCCGTATCGGCCGTCTTGCATTCCGT
>ONAH01000011.1 GCA_900315715.1 uncultured Eubacteriales bacterium | reverse complement strand
GATAGAGCAGAATCCCGAAGAAAAGCTCCGTACCACAAAAGGCTGGGAAAATGTATATAATAAAGTTTATGAAGAAATAGAGGTTATGAAGAAGCTTAATCCGGAATATTTTAAGCAGCCTACCAACACGATCGCGTTACCGATTGCAATAAAACGCTTTATGCAGAGCGAAAGCACATATCCGTCAGCAGATATCATACCTCATATGATGCTTGCCGGACCTCCCGGAGTTGGCAAGACGACCATGGCAAATCTAATCGGAAAAATATACCACGATCACGGTATCCTGGAAACGGGTTTTGTAAAAGTAGTTAAAGCTGACGACCTCATTTCCGACCATGTAGGAGGCACCTTTACACTTACCAATCAAGCGATTACAGACTCTGAAGGAGGGGTATTATTAATAGATGAAGCCTATCAGCTGTTTCAAGATCCAAAAGATACTCACGCTAATTATAAAAAAGAATGTATAGATGTACTCACGCAAGCGCTCACAGACAAAACAAGACACTTTATGCTAATACTATCCGGATATAGCTGCAAAACTCCGGATTCGACAGATGGGGTACAAGCGTTGCTCAAGATGAACCAAGGCCTCAGCTCCAGAATATCTTGTCAGATTATTCTCGAACCATACTCACCGGAACTGCTTTCGGAAATAACAGTAAATAACCTTGAAGCGCACGGATATACGCTTGGAAAAACAGTTAATAAGCTTGGATTGATCAAATACTTCGAACAGATAATACGCACCTCCAACAGACGAAACTTTGCGAATGCAAGAGAAGCAGTAAAATTGTCAAAAAAGCTTATTATAGAAGCCATGAAACGCTCCGATGACAAATATATAGAAGACGCAGACTTTCCCGCTGATGTTCGTGGAATACTTCTTGGCAAAGAATGCGGTTATGACGAACTTCTGAAACAAGTAGAAAGGGATTATCCCGGACTTGGAGAAACAGTACGATCAATAGCCACAAAAGCAATTGCAAGTATTAAGAGTTCGCGTGAAAGAAACAACAGAAGAAAAACAAAGAAAAATGAACCGCTAAAAAGCATGGTTTTCGTAGGTAACCCCGGTACAGGCAAAAACACGATAGTAAATCTGCTTGCTCAGATTTTAGGGGTTTGTGGAATAATTTCTGGTTGTGCGCCAATTACAGTAAGCGATCCGCAGCATTGTACTCCTGAAGAGTTTAAAGAAAAAATGCAGGCTGCCTGTGATTTCAACACGCTCTTTTTTGTAGATGAAGCGTACGATCTTCCAACATCGCTGGTAACGTCAATGCTCCCTCAAATGACAGAAAACCCAGAATTCATCGCAGTATTTGCCGTTTATCCTAACGAGTATGAGAGTTTCTTGAAAAAGAACAAGGGACTAAAGTCGCGAATCGTACGATACGACATTCCAGATTATACACCGGAGAGCCTGATCAAGATATTCCGTTCAATGTGTGAATCAGAAGGGTACACATATACCGATGAGCTTATCGATGATCTGGGAAGATTATTTAAAAGATGGTATGAAACCCGTTCAACAAACGAATCATACGGAAACGCACGTGACGTAGAAAATCTTCTTAGATTAATTGCAGAAAAATGCGACGAAAGAACCAGTGATCTGACAGACGAAAACGAACGATATAGAATGAAATCAGAGGATCTTCCCAAAGAACAAAAGGAGGTAATAGAAAACATGAAGAGGAATAACGATATTGAAAATATTCTTTCAGAGCTTAATACCTATGTAGGTCTCTCCAACCTCAGGAATATTATCGTAAATTTGTATAACACACTCACAGCAGACAAAGAAATCTTAAACGTTGATACAGATTACCGCATTGGTCATTTCCTTTTTACCGGCGATCCGGGTACCGGCAAAACCACAGGTGCACGTTTGTTGGGGCGTGCATTGTATGCGATGGGACTTTTGAAATCAGAAAAAGTAACAGAAATTTCAGCATCGGATCTCATAGCAGGCTTTGTTGGTCAAACAGCCGATAAAGCAAAAACAATATTAACTAAAGGAAAGTATGGCATAATATTCATAGATGAAGCCTATATGCTTGATCCACAAGCTGATACAAACCATGAAGACACATTCAGACGAGAAGCTATCACGCAGCTTCTTCTGTTTATGGAACGAGAAAACATTACCGGTGATACGGTAGTAATACTTGCTGGTTATACTGACAAAATGGAAAAGCTGTTAAAGAATAGCTGCGGATTAAGGTCCAGAATTGGTACTGTGGT
>ONAH01000013.1 GCA_900315715.1 uncultured Eubacteriales bacterium | reverse complement strand
CGAGCTCAACGAGTGTAAAACCTTTCTTGGACTTCTTTGCCTGCATTTTCTGCATCATTGTCATAAAACATTACCTCTTTCTTTATATAATTTTTTTCCAACATCGACTTATGACGTATCGATGTTTGATTGCATATTTATAATACAATAAAACCGAAAGAAAGTCAACACATTTTTTTGTTTTTTTAAAACTTTTAATGTAAAATGTAAATGGAATTATTTGTTATTTTTGCACAATCAATTATTACAAATTTTCAAGCAACGATCAAAAACATTCATGTTGTACAAAACATTGCCAGCTTATTTGGACAAGTACAACAAAACTTCCGTCACCTATTCTTCATAAACAAATTATTCTTACACAAATTCTTTTGCATATTTTTAAAAAAATAAGTTTATTTTTTGATCTGTGTCTTTTCCGCCGCAGAAGATCAGCTCCTTTTTCAGATAAAAGCCTTACTTTTACAGTATCTCCGGCTATCTTCCGGCAGCAAATATATCCATTTACCATACAACAATACGGCAGCACACTCAACGTACCGCCGTATCTTATCATTTATTTTGCATTTTTAATAAATCCGAAATTATCCTTTATATAGATCACTCCCGATATTACCGTTAGCAGTGCCGATATCCATAGTATAATCTGCTGAACAATCGTTGATATAAAAACAACCTGTTCGCTGAGCTGTGTAATATCAGTCACAACACCGTACAGCAGAACAACTATTATTGCAATCATCTGGCTTACCGTTTTCGCCTTGCCCCACATATTCGCAGCTACTACTTTTCCGTTTTCAGCCGCCACAAGCCTTATCGACGTCACTGTAAACTCTCTGAACAGCACGATTATCACAAATACCGAACTTACAACATCAAGCTCAACAAAACATGTAAACGCTGATATTACAAGTATTTTGTCGGCAAGCGGATCTGCAAATTTTCCGAAATCCGTTACCATATTGTACTTTCGTGCGATCTTTCCGTCAAGCATATCCGTTATCGACGCCACCGCAAATAAAACAAGCGCTATTATGTAATGATACGGTATTGTATTTATCAGCAGTGCCGCTACAAAAAACGGTACAAGGATTATTCTCATCAGTGTTAATTTGTTTGGTGAATTCAATAGTAGCCCTCCCTGTCACTAATAATTATTATCATTTCATAAACATTCTTTTCATCGATCGGAAAACGTTTCATCGTAACCTATAATCCATTTTCCCCGTAAGGCATTCTTATACATCAACAAGCCCTGCCGACGCATTATCTCATCTGTCACTAAGCTATGCTTCGTGTCGCCTTCTCCTCAATAAATGAGCTTAACTATCAATAAACCATTTCACCGATAGGATCACAGTCAAGGAAATCTATTACTCTGACTTTTATTATATCGCCCTGTGTAGGCTTTTTGCCCGATACCGTGAAGAATACCTTTCCGTCAACTTCGGGCGCGTCTGCCTTGCTTCTGCCAAAATAGCACTCTGCATATCTGTCAAAGCCCTCTGCTATTACTTCTATCTCAGTATCAAGCAGTTTCTCACAGTTTTTCTGCATAATAATCTGCTGATTATCCATGAGTATCTCTGCACGGCGTTCCTTTACGTCATCATCTATCTGTTCGGGCATGCGTGCCGCAGGTGTATCCTCCTCCTGTGAGTACGGGAAACAACCCATTCTCTCAAACTTCATCTCATTCGCAAACTCACAAAGCTCCTCAAACTGCTCCTCCGTTTCTCCCGGGAAACCTGTTATAAATGTCGTTCTCAGCGTAAGGTTCGGTATTCTCTCCCTGAGCTTGCCTATAAGCGCAGTCAATTCCTCACGATTGCCTTTTCTGCCCATACGCTTGAGCACATCTCCGTTACAGTGCTGGAGTGGCATATCTATATACTTGAGCAGTTTATCCTCCGTCGCAAATACCTCTATAAGCTCGTCGGTAATACATTCGGGGTAACAGTAGAGAACTCTCACCCACTCTATGCCTTCTACTTTGCATAATCTTCTGAGCAGTTCTGCAAGCTTATACTCTCCGTACAGGTCAACTCCGTATTTGGTTGTATCCTGTGCAATTACTATAAGCTCCTTCACTCCGTTTTTGGCAAGGGTTTCGGCTTCCTTAACAATGTTCTCCATTTTTCTTGAGCGGTATTTGCCTCTTATCATAGGTATAGCGCAGTATGTACAGTGATTGTCACAGCCTTCCGCTATTTTCGTATAAGCGTAGTAGTACGACGTACTCTGTATCCTTCCGCCCTCCAGCGGTAGATTGCACTTATCAGGGAACACCTCTACCTTGTTTTTGTCAAGAACCTTTGCTACAATATCCGCTATCTGTTCGTTTGCACCTATTCCGACTACTGCATCTATCTCATAGAGTTCCTTCATCATCTGCTCTTTATATCTTTCGGCAAGGCAGCCTGTTGCTATTATAGCCTTTATTTTACCCTCCTTTTTGAGAGCGGCAAGCTCCAGTATTTCGTCTATACTCTCCTGCTTTGCACTCTCTATAAATCCGCAGGTGTTTATTATCGCTACATCAGCCATAGCCGCTTCTTCTATGATCTTATAGCCTGCGTTTTTGAGCGTTGACAGCATCATCTCTGCATCAACACGGTTTTTTGCGCAGCCTAAGCTGACCATTCCAACAGTATTCGGCATTGTTTTTCCTCCTAAACAAATTGCTTTTATGTCATATTTCGTAATGAGCAAATTCTTCTATCATATTCTTACACAAAACTACACTTCAAAGTCACGCCCAACCGTTTCGTTTTTTATGTGCTTTTGTAAATTACTCATTCATAGTATTATTCAAATTCCGCCAAGGCAGACTTAATATCCCCCCAATTATAGCCAAGCCTCTGCAAAGCCGCTATGGTTCTGCGTCTGTCTTTTTCGTCGTCAAGCTTGTCGGCATATTTTTTCTCAATCAGTTCGACAAGCTGTTCTACGGGATCTATATCAAATTCGTCCGCTATCTCCTCACACAGATCTTTGTCAATTCCTTTCTCCATCAGCTTATACACAACGCCCCTGTATGAAAGGTTTTTCAGATAAAACAAATCGTGTGCAAGATGTCTTGCGTATTTTTCGTCATCTATTAGCCCAATCTCCTCCATGCGTTCACAGACAGCCTCAGCAGTATCCTCCGAAACGTCTTTTCTCAGCTTATCGAAAAGCTGGTTTCTGGAGTAATCCTTTCCCGATAAAAGCCAAAGCGCTTTTTCTTTTGCACGTCTGTATTCGCATTTTTCTATCAGCTCCCGAAAATCGTCATCGTCTATCTTCATACCGACAGAAACACCGTTCTCCTGTAATGCACGTGTATCCAGAGATACCGCATACTCTCCGTCAATATAAAGCCTGCTCAAACCCTTTCGTGCGGGCTGTATATCCGTTATCGTCATTATACTTTAATATCCAGCATCAGATCGTCCAGATTTTCTGTTGCGGCTGTACTCGGGGCATTATCGTTGCCGCCGTCGGTATCGTCACTTGGAATATCCACTGTTTCGGGCGACATATCGTCTGCATACTCCTCTGATACGCTTTCGCTGTCTGCCTCTGCTTCTGCTTCCTCAATAGCCTGCTTTTTGGATTTACCCTTTGCGGTCTTGCCCTTAGCCTGAATTGGCGCAAGGTTATCTATATTAGCCATTATCTTTTCTTCTATTTCCTTTACAAGCTCAGGATCGTTTTTGAAAAGCTCCTTGACCTTATCTCTGCCCTGTGCAAGACGTTTATCTCCGTAGCTAAACCAAGCGCCCGACTTCTTGAGAACATCTGCACGAACGCCCAGGTCAACTATTTCGCCCTCTTTTGAGATACCCTTGCCGTACATTATGTCAAACTCTGCCTCTTTAAACGGCGGAGCCATTTTATTTTTTACAACCTTAACCTTTGTATGATTTCCGATCACCTCAGAGTTTACCTTGATCGGATCGCCCTTGCGTATTTCAAGACGTACAGACGAATAGAATTTCAGCGCTCTTCCTCCCGGAGTTACCTCAGGACTTCCGAACATTACTCCTACCTTTTCTCTGAGCTGGTTTATGAAAATTGCCACGCAGTTACTCTTTGAGATTGCACCCGTAAGTTTACGAAGCGCCTGTGACATAAGTCTTGCCTGCAAACCGACGTGTGAATCGCCCATTTCGCCTTCAATTTCAGCCTTAGGCACAAGCGCCGCAACGGAATCCACAACTATTGCGTCAACCGCACCGGAACGTACCAATGCCTCTGTTATCTCAAGAGCCTGCTCACCCGTATCCGGCTGAGATACAAGAAGCGAATCAACATCTACTCCAAGTGCCTGTGCATATACAGGATCAAGTGCGTGTTCAACATCTATAAAAGCAACCGTACCGCCCTGTTTCTGCGCCTCTGCAATACAGTGGAGAGAGAGCGTCGTTTTACCTGAACTTTCGGGGCCGTACATCTCAATTATTCTTCCTCTTGGCAAGCCGCCTATTCCCAAAGCGATATCAAGCGATAATGAACCTGTCGAAATAGCGTCAACTTTGAGTACCTGCTTTTGTCCCATACGCATAATTGCACCCTTGCCAAACTGCTTTTCTATCTGTGCAATAGCGGTACTAAGGGCTTTTTCCTTATCAACTGCCATATTTTATCAATCCTTTATCTGTTTATTTCTTTTTTCCGCACACTATTCTGTTGTATCCGTGCAGATCTTTTTTTGTGTATATATTGTCAAACCCATGCTTTTGCAGTATTTCGCTTACGGGTACGCTTTGTCTTTCGCCTACCTCAAATGCAAGCATTCCGCCGCATTTCAGCTTTGAGTTCCATTTTTCTGTTATTATCCTGTAAAAATACAGTCCGTCATTTCCGCCGTCAAGCGCCATTCTTGGTTCAAACTGAAGTTCCTGCTGGAGTGTGTCTATCTCATCGCTCTCAATGTACGGCGGGTTGGATACTATCAGGTCAAACGTAGCGTCTGGATACTCATCATAGCACGCAGTTACATCTGCGCATACGGCGGTAACATTTACAGCGTCGTTTAGTGCGATATTCTTTTTGAGATACTCCAGCGCATCTTTTGAATACTCCAAAGCTTCAACCGTACAATCGGGGCAGACTTTCCCCAAAGTAACCGCTATTGCACCGCTGCCCGAACAAAGGTCAATCGCCCTGACATCTTTTTTGCCGTACAGATACGAACAGACCTCCTCTGCAAGTATCTCCGTATCGTCACGGGGAATCAGCACGCCCTCTCCGACATAAAAATCATACCCCATGAAATTCCAGACTCCCGCAATATACTGTAACGGTTTGCCTGTTTTTCGCTCCTCAATCGCAGAAAAAAACTTTTTCGTCAAAGCGTCATCTGCTTTTTCATCACCGTGAATGATAAGCCTTGCTCTGTCACAGCCGAAGAAAAGCTCCATTAAACACGCTGCGTCAACGTCTGCATCGGGAATATTGGCATCAGCAAGCATCTCTTCGCCCTTGCGGTAAACGTCACCCAGCGTCATATTCTGTCCTCACCGTTTTCGGGAATAACAGGCTTAATTGCTGCTATTGCAACCTCTATCATACTGTCATCGGGTTCGATAGTCGTAATTCTCTGAGCCATAAGTCCAGGCGCTGCAACTATTCGTGTAAAAGCATTATCATACTTTGCGCAAACCTTGATAAGCTCATATCCTATACCGCACGATACAGGCAAAAGAAGTATCTTTATAAACGCACGCAAAAACGGATTTTTCGCCGTAATAAACAAACCTATAACTATTCCCACAATAAGCATTATTATCATAAAGCTTGTGCCGCATCTTGGGTGAAAACGTGTATATTTTCTTACATTCTCAACGGTAAGCTCCTCTAAATTCTCATAACAGAATATTGTTTTATGCTCCGCACCGTGATACATAAAAGTACGCTTCATATCCGGCGTTCTTGACACAATAATAATATATCCCAAAAATATTGCTATTTTGAGAATACCCTCAAGCACGCTTCTCCAAACGGTACCCTTATCAAGAACGGGAGCAGCCTTAGCAATCCCGTTAAACACAACGGACGGCACCCAGAAAAACAATATAACCGCAAGCAGAACGCCCAATACGGACGCTCCTGCCATAAGAACATTATAAAACTTATCACCCAGTTTATCCATTGCCCATTTTTCAAACTTACTTGGTTCTTCGTCTTCTCCGCCGCCCTCTATTGCTTTATCTGCAGAAAGCGTCAGACACTTCATACTCAGTCTCATAGAGTCAATAAGCGATACAAACCCTCTCACAAACGGCAGCTTAAAAAACTTGCTGTCGCCCGCAATAGATTTAAACTCAACCTGTTCGCAGTATATCGAATTATCGCTCATTCTTACTGCAACATTTGTAGTCTTCGGTCCTCTCATCATAACGCCCTCAATAAGCGCAGAACCGCCGATAGACGTTTTTATTTTAGTTTTCTCAGCCATTGACATTCTATCCTTTCATTTACTTTTCTTTTCTGTAACATATCAGCTTCTCAGTATTTCCTCATCATCGCTGTCAAGAAGCGGTATGCTTATAGTAACCGTAGTACCTGCGTTTTCGGCGCTTGCAATATCAAGGCTGCCCTTGTGCAGCTTCATTATTTCGTCTGCAACCGCAAGTCCTATTCCGCTGCCTCTTACCGTCTGATTTGCCTTATAGAACTTATCCTTTATTTTCGGCAAATCATCTGCGGCTATTCCGCAGCCCGTATCACTTATGATGACATGAACCATATCATCTTCTTCGGCTACTCTTATTCCTATTACTCCGCCCTCCGGAGTATATTTAATAGCGTTATCTATGATATTGATAAACACCTGTCTGAGCCTGTTTTTATCTCCCAGCACAGCCGTCACGCCCTCAGGCGGCTCATAGACAAACCTTTTGTTTTCGCTTACGGCACGTTCTTTGAGCATATACACTGCTTCGTCAAGCTCCGCAAGCAAATCCATTTTATCCATTACAAGAACCATTCTGCCGTTCTGAAGTCTTGAGAAGTCAAGCAGCTCCTCAACCATACCCGACAGACGTTCCGTTTCGTTTATAATAATATTCAGTCCCTTACCCATAGTAACAGGATCAGGCTCTCCGATTGACATTGTTTCCGCCCAACCCTTTATTGCGGTAAGGGGCGTTCTGAGTTCATGCGATACCGATGAAATAAAGTCATTCTTCATACTGTCGGAGGCTTTTATCTCATCTGACATATAGTTTATACTGTCTGACAATTCGCCTATCTCATCATCATAAAGCTTTGCGGCCTTTGTTTCAAAATCACCCTGCGCTATTCTTCTTGCAGTCGCACACAGTTCCCTTACCGGCTTAACTATCGTGCGAATAAACATAAGTCCGGGAATAATTACCGACGACAACAGCAGCACAGCCGCCGCAACTATAATAACAATGGCATATAATATTCTGCTGTCGGCCTCCGTCAGCGATACGGCAAACCTGAGCACCGAATACGGCACACCGTTTTTATCGTTTATCACAACGGTACAGGTCATTATCTTTTCTCCGGACGTAAGCGAACCGGTACTTACATACAACCCCTCCGCCGAAGCCATAGCCTGTGCGGCATCGTTTTCCGACTTAGTATCCTCCGCAGGCAGACCTGTTGACGAATACTGTACATTTCCGTTAAAGTCAAGTACGGACAATTCCATTTTCTCCTTGTCACCGAAGTTCTCAACGTAACTGCGGATATGTGCCTCTGCGTCGGCATTGTCGGATATATCTATATCCGACAGAGATTCTCTTGCCTGAAGCCCTGCGTCCGTAAGAACGTTTGTAATTCCGTCATAGTAATAACTTCTTACGGCAACAGACAACCCCACAATAAAGAAAAGAATAATTGCAGCCGTAACAACAAGGTAATTAACTATCCATCTTTTTGTAATTCCGTTAACCAATATTAACGCTCCTCCTCAGTGAAACGGCAAACACACTTATGCGTCCCACTTATATCCCAGTCCCCATACTGTAACAATATACTTTGGGTTTGAGGGTTCGTCCTCTACCTTCATTCTCAGACGTCTGATATTTACATCGACAATTTTTTCTTCACCGACATACGCCTCTCCCCAGACATGGTTGAGGATATCCGTTCTGTCAAGCGCATTACCGGGGTTTGAGAAAAAGAACTCCATAATCTGGAACTCTACCTGTGTAAGTTCAATAACCTTACCGCTTTTAAGCAAAGTTCTGTTGCGCAGATTAAGCACAAACTCACCGGACTTTATTTCTTCTTTAAAGTTGCTCTCAAAGTTAGCCTTTGCAAGCGAAACTCTCCTGTACAGTGCATCTACTCTTGCAACAAGTTCGGAGGGGCTGAACGGTTTTGTAACATAATCGTCAGCTCCAAGCATAAGTCCTGTAACCTTATCCATCTCCTGTGTTCTTGCTGTAAGCATAATTATACCTATACCGCCGTTTCTTGCTCTGAGCTCCTTGCATACTGCGAATCCGTCCTTGCCGGGCATCATTACGTCAAGAATAGCCACATCAAGGTCACCGTTGTTTTCGTCATATTTTTCCAGTGCAGCGTCGCCGTTATCAGCCTCAATCACGTCATAACCCGCTCTTGTAAGGTTAATAACAACAAAATCACGAATTGTAGCTTCGTCCTCACACACCAATATTTTTTTCATGTCAGATGTTCCTCCTATCAATACCCCTGTTATTCGGGTAATATAATATTCTCTTTGATTTCTTCAACACTTATTCCGCTTTGACTTTCTATCCTTGCTGCATAACACAAACTTCCGTCACGCACTATCTCCTCATACTTTGAGCCGTCGTCGCCGCTGTGTCCGTACTGTTCGTCAAAGCGTTTTATCACAAACAGCAATTCGTCCTTTTTCGGAACGTATGCTTCGCTGTTCCATTTATAAAAACCGTATCCGCCGTCTTTTTCGGGCGAAACGGTATTTTTATCTTTAAAATCTCCGTTTACTTTGTATAGCCAGTTATCGCTCTCACAAAACACAGTGTAGTCCTTCGGATTAAGCGTATTTTTCTCAAGGTTCAAGTCATTCCAGGTCACAAAGCAAACGTCATCGGAAGGCTCATACCCCTCCTCTGTTTTCAGGCTGCTTACAGACGGTATTTCGATAATCCCGTCACGGTTGATATCGCAGCATTTTACGGAATAATCGCACTTGTGCGAATACGGTACTCCGATAGTAGTTTTACCCTCACAGCACACCACCTGTGTAACATACTTACCGTTACTCATGTGTCCGTCTATCGCAAGGCCGTACTTGTTTTTGTTTATATAGCCGTACGAAACTCTGTCAAACGCCGCCACATCGCTGTTCATTTCCACATCTGAGGCAAGTTTCAAGTCGTTTCTCTGGTCATTCATCGTAACAAGAGAGGCTTTCGCCTGACAGTCGGCTCTTGAAAGCGTAAGCAGTATAATACTGTCGAACTTGCTGTCCGTAAACCTTCCGCAGTAAAAACTGTCATAAGTACTCTCAGCACAAAGTCTTTTAAACTCCCCGTCTATCACAGCATAAACCGCTATCTTATCGGGCAAAGCGTTAAACCCGCCCCAGCCTACAACAATCTCCTCCATACCGTCGCCGTTAAGGTCACAGAAATCAACGGTATCAATCTGTGCAAAACTTTCTGCGAAATCCGCATCTATCTGCCACACATCTTCTTTTAATGACGCTACCATAACTTTAATATTGTCCGACGCATCGGGCTTGAAGAACGCCACACACTCATCAACCCCGTCGAAGTCAAGGTCTTTAACGATAACGGCACTCCTGAAGCTGCCGTGGGCAGGGTATTTTAACACATAGTTTCCGCCGGACGACGCCTCTATGCACTCTCTGATACCCGAATTACTCCCCGTTACTCCGGGCGGACGCAGTATTTCGACATTCTCAAACATATTTATACCGCACCCCGCAAGGCATAGCAAAAAACACATAAGCAGTAAAACCGCTGCTGTTTTTTTCATGGATATGCCTCCCTTATGTTACGGATTGACCGCAACGCAGTAATTTATCTTAATTCCCTCATTACTGAACATGATTTCATGCTCCGTAAGAATATTATCCTTCACATCACTGTTGTGAAGATCGTATGTTTTGTAAGCAATATCAAATCCGCATTTTTCGAAATACTCAAGCGAATCCTCAAACAGCGGCAAATCATCGGTCTTAAACCTTATCTCTCCGCCTTTTTTTAGAAACTGCTTATATTTTTCAAGCTTATTTGGATATGTAAGTCTTCTTTTGTTGTGCTTACCTCTAGGCCATGGATTGCAGAAATTGATATAAATTCTCTCTACATTATCCTCAGCGGAAAGTATCTTCTCTATATGTTCAACGTTATACGCCGTAAGCATAATATTATCAGGCTGTCTGTCACTTTCCGAGAATATTCCTACAATATTTCTCCTTGCAACCCCAAGCATATCGCTCTTTATATCAACGGCAAGATAATTTATGTCGGGATTATCTGCTGCAAGCCTTCCTGCAAAGCCGCCCTTTCCGCAGCCCAGTTCAATATGCAGCGGCTGCAGTCTTTTGTAACGGCTGCTCCACTGTCCCAGATATTTCTCAGGCTCTTCCTCAAAAAAAGGACACACCTCAAGCTCAGGTCTTGCCCATTTTTTTCTTCTTATGCGCACCTGCACGCCTCCTCTAAGCGAAAAATAATCTTTGTAACGAAAAAGAAACAAAGACAAGCAAAAAAATATATAAAGTCTTTCACAAAATACATATTCAATTACACTTAATCAATATTATAACAAATTATGTCGTATTCATATTTCGTTTATAGAATTATAGTTAATCATTTGTAATATATTTGTCAATTCATTGAAATGATAACAATCATAAATCTTCCCATAGCCTGCGGCGGGATTTATCCTGCACCACACATAATGCGGTTCCTCACTTTCAAAGTAAAAAAACTCAAACAAACAGCAAAAAGGGAACGCTTTACAAAAAAGCGTCCCCAAAAGGTTAATTAAAAGAATATTAAATCACTCATACCTCAAAGCGTCAATAGGATTGAGGTTAGCTGCTTTGATAGACGGTGTAATACCAAAAATTATACCTACACCCATTGAGAAACCTACGGCAATAACGACTGCGGGAACACTTATTGCCACAGGGATTTGCAGGAAAATCGACAAGACATACGATATTCCCACTCCTATCAGAACTCCAAATATACCGCCCAGACTTGTAAGAACGATAGACTCAGTGAGGAACTGTCCCAGTATAACTCTCTTTTTCGCACCAAGAGCCTTTTTAAGACCAATCTCCTTAGTTCTCTCCGTTACGGAAACAAGCATAATATTCATAACGCCGATACCGCCGACAAGCAGAGAAATGCTTGCTATTCCGATTAGAAGAATAGAAATAACTTTTGTAATACTCTCAAGCGACTGAGCGTCGTCCTGAAGAGAAGTTGATCTGTACTCATATTTATTGCTGCTAATGTTTTGGTTAAGCAGACTTGCGCACTCTTTGCCGGCATTAACCGTATCATCGGGGCTTGCAACTTTCACAATAAGAGTCTGAAACGACTCAAACCCGCCAAAATTAACCCATGAAGTTGACGGTACGATAACAAAGTTTTTCGCCGCCATGCCAACTTTCAAATAATAATCGGACAAAGTATTAACATTAGAGTAATCAACATTCTCAGTATAAACACCTACAATCGTGTAAATCTCATTACTGATCGTAATTGTTTTACCTAACGCGTCTTCGTTTTGAAACAATGCGCTTGCAAGACTTGACGAAACAACCGCTACGTTATGTCTGTCTTTGTAATCCCTGTCGATGAAGTATCTGCCGGACGAAAGCACATAGTTTTTCATGCTGAAGAACTCCTCATCTACTCCTAAAACGCATGCACTTTGTTTGTTTGCGTTATATGCAACGCTCAAAGCATACTCACTGCGATAAACCTTCGATGCATTAACAACGCCCTTCAAACTCTTTACTTGATCCATAACATCTGAAGATATCTTAGTTATACCCTCAGGAAGTCCGACTTCGATAGGATCAAGAGCAACCCATGAATTATCTTTATCGAAAAGTGTAACAGTTATATTATCATCGCCCGAATTCACCATAGCGCTTTTGAGCTGTTCACTTGTTCCAGTTATAAGAGATACTATTACTATAATAGAAGCTATACCTATAATAATACCAAGCATGGTTAAAGCTGATCTCATTCTATGCGAACGTATTCCTTGAAAAGACAGTCTGATATTTTCGATCATTGTTTTCACCTCACTTCGTAATTATATCATACCGAACAGACCGTTCAATTCATCTTTTGTAGCGTGAACGGTTTCCATTCCCTCAGCAGACTTTCCATAAGGCATAGCAATATAGTCATCTTCCGTTATTCCGCTTGACACCAGAACATAGTTTCCATATAATAAACTGCCCTCTGTTGAAACTGATCTTTTCTCAAGCACGCCCTGACTGTTCTCCGCAAGAACATAGTATTTTCCGTTCTGCTCACGCACAAAAGCCATTTCCAGTCCGATCAGGTTTTGTGGTGTATCATCTCTGTTTACTCTTATACTCACTCCGGACTCCTCTCCGATCTCAAACTCTTCCGAAGTAGCGACAATAAACTCATACGATGACTCTGTTGCGGAATCTGCGTCCATACCTTGACTATTATCAATAGGTGTATCTCCTATAAAAGTAATTTCACCCTGATATACGTTTCCGCTGTTATAATCCGTAATAGTAACGGTATTTCCAACCGCTATTTTATCACGGGAGAATTCTCCGATAGACGAACTTACGCTCATACCGTTTGAACTTGTTATTGTTGCAAAGTAGCCTTTGTCTGACAAATGATTAATGTCCTTTGCAATAAATGTCACGGTACCGCTGATAGACGCTATCTCAGCGCCTGTTGAAAGTTTTGCATTTGCTTTTTTGACGTTAATTTCTGCCTGTTTTTTATCAAGCTCAAACTTTTCGATCTCCTTCTTTTTATCGGCGATCATAGTATTGAGCTGATCTCTTGTATAAAGATAATTATCCTTATCAGATATCTCATAAGTAAATGAATTCGGCGATACTCCGTCCTCATTTACAGGTTCGCTGTTCTCCTCAGGAATCATATCGAAGCCCTGCACATCGTCGATATTCTCAGGCATATTATTCGGATTATTCTGATTACTCAATGCCAGCACGTTTATCGTGGAAGGATAGACCACAAGCTTTGAGAACGGCATTTCTTCCTCAACCGATACTCCTCCCATTGGATCAACCTTTACGCCGGAACTGCACACCCAATCCGATACAGTTTCCTTGTCAATTTTTTTGCCGTCAACAGACCTGCCGTACTGTACGTCACCTGTCGGCGTACATACATATACCAGTACATACTTGCCGGTTTCTGCAAGGTTTTTAAGACACTCCTTAGTGAAAACGGTTCTTTCGTCAGCAAGATAAATGTATGGATCTTCCTGCGTACCGCTTCCTGAAAAGGGCTTTGTATCCTTTGTTATTTTCAGCTCAAACTCAAGTGCGGACGGCTTTTCGTCGGGAACGTCGTTAGTTTCTTCGGGATACTCCTCCTCATTATCATCGGGGGCATTTTCTGACGGCTGAAGTCTTTGGAGTATAGTCAGTTCGTTGTTTGCGATTGTAATTTTGTTTTCCAGCGCTTTGAGTTCGTTCTGCGCCGTTTCCAGATTAAACTGCAGGGATTTTGTATTGTATGTAAACAGCACATCGCCCTTACTTACCGTATCGCCTTTTTTTACAAGTATATTTTCTATTTCAAGTTCCTTTTCGGCAGTATAATTCACGACACTGCCCTTTTTAAGCGTACCGTAGTAATCGGAAGTTTCCGGTTCAAGCCAGGACAAATTCAGCTCACTTACTTGTACGACTTTTACAATGTTTTCATTCTTGTTTTTTTCTACAAGACTGAAAACTCCTCCGCCTACAATCGCCAGTATAAGTATAGGTATAATTATCTTTCTTTTCTTTATTTTACTCTTTTTTCCGTTACGCATTATGTCCACCTCCAAAGCTATGCTTACGGGCATTTTGTATCTGCTCAAACTCCTGCATAGTTTTCAGTTCTCCGTCATATATTACGACAGTTTTCTTAGCGCAATCGGCAATAGCTTTTTCGTGAGTAATCATTACAATAGTCATTCCCTCACTGTTGAGTTCGGAAAACAGTTCCATTACCTGATCTCCGGACTTTGAGTCAAGCGCACCTGTCGGTTCATCGGCAAGCAGTATCTTCGGTCTGTTTGCAATTGCTCTTGCGATAGCTACTCTTTGTTTCTGACCGCCGGATAACTGTGTCGGCAAAAACTCCATTCTGTCGCCAAGTCCGACCTTTTCCAGTGCGTTCATAGCGATCTCACGTCTGTCTTTTTTCTTTACCTTTGCATACAGCAGAGGCAGTTCGACGTTTTCAAGTGCCGTCTGTCTTGGCAGAAGGTTAAAGTTCTGAAACACAAACCCTATTCCTTTATTTCTTATCTCCGACAATGCGGAATCCTTCTGTTCTCCAATATTCACTCCGTCAAAGAGGTACTCACCCGAAGTGGGCTTATCAAGACAGCCGATAATGTTCATCAGCGTAGATTTACCGGATCCCGACGGGCCCATAATGGCAAGGTAGTCGCCCTGTTCAACCTCAAGATTGATATTTTTCAGTGCAGGCACTTCCACACTGCCCGTAAGGTAATTCTTATATATCTCCCTTAAAGACAATATCATATATCCTACCTCCTTATTCACCTTCCGAAGAGATCTGCTCATCGGCAACATCTACACCGTTCTCAATACCGTCCTCTGCAACGATTTCTTCACCTTCCTCTGCCTTTACGGGAACATCTTCAATATTATGAGTTGCAATCATACCCTCCGTAAAAGTACTCTCCGGGAATGCGATGCTGTCGTCTTCCGTAAGACCGGATTTTATTTCATACTTAAATGAGTTTTCGTCATACTCTCCAAGAACAACAGAACGCTTCTCAAGAGTACCGTTACTGCTTTCCGCCCATACGTAAGGTGAACTGTCTACATCGCAGATATAGTAATCATAGAGCCACATGCCCTCTTTTTTTTCTTCATCTCCAAGCCCGTTGTCAATTTCCACAGTAACGTGCTGTCCAACCATAAGGCCGTCCGAAGATACAAGATCAATATATACAGGATACTTTGTGGTACTTGTTTCTTCCGAGGCGCCCGTACCGCCCATACCACCCATTGTTGAATTAGACGCATTTGTTATAGGGTGTGCGGTGTCTATCTTTGAAATAGTGCCTCTCCAAGTAATATCTTCGCTAACTCTTGAACGAATAATAACGTTTGCACCGTCTTCTATCGAAGAAATATTCACTTCGTTTACAATAGCCTTTACTCTGTAATCTCCGCTTGATGTGATCATAACATAACCCTTTGCGTTAGGATCATTGACGGAAAGCACCGAACCGTCCGTTGTAGATGTTATAACGGAATTCTTGATAGATCTTTCCATTTTTTCGATATTTCTCTGAGTTGTTTGCTGTGCATATTCAGCCTTCTTAATCTCAAGCTTTAGTGATTCAATCTGGTTTGTAAGATTAAGCTGTTGATTTGCAGTAGCGTTTTTTCTCTCCTTCTCAAGAGAATCTATCTGTTCGTTATATGACTTAATCTCACTTGCATACTGTTCTATATCAAGCTTATACTGATCAAGCGTTATCTTCATTTCGTCAACGTCATACTCAAACAGCTTATCGCCCTTCTTTACGACGTCGCCTGCACTGACAAAAGTAGTTTTTATTTTTTTATCCATTTCAGCTTCAATCGCTACCGTTTCCTGTGTTTCAACAATCGCATTGTATCTGTTTGACGTAAAAACAAAACCCGTAAGAATATCGCTTACTTTTTCTACATATACAAAACTTGTATCATTCGTATTTCCTGCAATATTCGGCAGTACAAAAACATATCCCACAACACCTATCACCGCTATAACAAGTATTGCGATCAGTATAATTACACCTTTTTTCATAAAAAACTCCTCCGTTTCTTGACAGACAGATAGACCGATCAGTCACGTCGATTATACTAATTGAATTAATACAATTATATTATCATACACTCTGCATGTCAACCGTTAATCCAAAAAAAAAATCATTTTTTACACCTTGCACATATACAGCCAAAAAATCCACAACTCTTTTAAACAATAAAAAAAAGGAGAGTACAAAACGCACTCTCCTGATAATCTGAAAAATCAGTCGCTTGTATAAGGCAGAAGGGCAAGATGTCTTGCTCTCTTGATAGCAACTGTAAGTCCTCTCTGATGACGTGCGCAAGTACCAGTAACACGTCTTGGAAGTATCTTAGCTCTCTCTGAGAGGTAACGGCGAAGCTTGCCGATATCTTTGTAATCTATTGTATCTACCTTATCAACGCAGAACGCACAAACCTTCTTGCGGCCCTTACGGTTTCTGCGGTTATCTCTTTCCGGTCTGTCAGCCATTGTTATCGCTCCTTTTCATAAATTTTAGAAAAATCCGTCATCGGCTCAGAACGGGAGATCTTCGTCTGCACTCATTGTGTCGAAGTCATCATCGTCACCGCTCGAATACGTCGGTGCAGGAGCCGAATCCTGTCTGTAAGAAGAATTATTTTCACTTGGACGTGAACTGCTGCCTCTTGAATATGAAGAAGCGCCGTCTTTCTTCTCACCCGTGAAGTAAACATTGTCAATAACAACATCAGTCGTATATCTCTTATTGCCCGAATTATCTGTATAAGAACCAGTCTGTATTGAACCTTTAACTGCAATCATAGATCCTTTTGAAAAATAACGTGTCAAAAACTCGGCTGTCTGACGCCATGCAACGCAATTAATAAAATCCGTCTGCTTTTCTGTACCCTGTTTTGAAAACTCTCTGTCAACAGCAATTGTACAGCGGCAATATGAAATTCCCGAATTTGTTGTTTTCAGCTCGGGGTCGGCAGTCAATCTGCCCATAAGTGTAACAATGTTCATCATAATGATTACCCCCTATTAAGCCTCTTTCTTAATGATCAGAGAACGAAGAACGCCGTCTGTGATCTTGTATCTTCTGTCAAGCTCTGCAGGGAACTCAGCGTCGCTTGTGAAGTTATAGAGTACATAATAGCCCTCTGTTTCCTTGTTGATCTCGTAAGCAAGAGCTCTCTTGCCCCACTCGTCAACGCTGTCAAGAGTTGCGTGTCTTTCGATTACTCCCTTGAAGTAATCTACAACCTTTGCAATGCCCTCTTCACCAAGCTTTGCGGAAACTACAAGAACAGACTCGTAAGAATACTGTAACTTTTCCATTATTTGCACCTCCTTTTGGACTTTGGCTCCGTACTCACTACGGAGCAAGGAGTTATTCTGCTCAGAATAACATATCAATTATACACGGTCGAAATTATAAAGTCAAGGTTTTTTTAAAATATTTTCTCAACTTGTGTCGTTTTCGTTCATAGTCCGAAGCAAGACAAACAATCCTGGCGTTCGTCTTGTATCTTATAACTGTGAACTCGCAACTCATTCCTAACCTTAGAAACAATCTCCCAGCATATGCAGATCACTTTGCTTTTCGATAATTTCCGACGCGCGGTGTATTACCTTTTCTCTTAGCTCATCGGGCGACTTTATGTAGCACTGTGACGAATACATCATCAGCCAATCCACAAGCCCCTCACTCATATACCCCGTTGTACGCACTCTGAAAGTATCCTTTCCACAGTTCATATAATGCGCTCCGTCGCCGAACTTGTCGATTATTTTCTCAAGGATACTGTTACTGCATATCAGGTCTATCTCAGTTTCCTCTCCCGAATACATTCTGAAGGTATGCGTTACATAGTCGCCTGTGTCAAACACTCCATCGTACTTGCTTACCTCCTCAAAGTTTCTTGCGGGCTCATCGGTTATAGACAAATTCTCCATTCTGTCTATTCTGTAATGCGACAGATTATCATACTTGTCGTAGTTTCCCACAAGATAATACTTGTCGTCGCTCCACACAAGCGCATACGGACTTATACAATGCTCTCTTGTATAGATCCTGCGAACTCTGCAGTTGATGATTTTCTTGCGGTAATATTTAAACCTAACCTTCTTGCGCTGTGTTATTGCGGAATGTATCTGATCGACAATGTAGAGTATCTGTTCATTGCTAAACTTTATCCTGTTATCAAAGTAAGTCTGAGTTTCTATCTGCTTTGCCTGATATATACTCAGCTCATGCGTAAGCTTGTTAGAAAGTATCTTTGTTCGTGCAGGCGTGATGAATGACGCACCAAGTATGGCGTCGTTGAGCATTCTTATCTCTGCCACCTCAAACCGGCGTGACGCAAGATAAAACCCCTCTCTGCCTTTTTTCATTATGTCAAAGCCGAATTCCTGCAATACTTCTACATCTCTGTAAATGGACTTTCTTTCTGCCGCAAGATCGTATTCCATTCCAAGCTTGTCTATTATCTCAAAAGCCTTTATCGGGTGATCCTCATCGCTGTATTTTTTGAGTATCTCCAATACGGCAAAAAGCTTTTTTTTGCTGCTCTGCCCATCTCTTTCCGCCATTTTATCACCCCTTTTTAATTATTCGCTGTCCGCAGTCTAAAATCCGAACGTACATTTTGTGTTTCACACTCTTAGCAAAACGGCACATCTGAGGGTGGTTTATCGCCCTGAACCTTTGCCGCTTCTTGCTCAATTTCTAACCATAGTTTTCATAAGTATAGCTTCTGCACATTTTATCCCGTCAACCGCCGCCGACACGATTCCTCCTGCATATCCTGCGCCTTCGCCGCACGGGTAAACTCCCTGCATTGATACCGCCTCCATGCTATCTCCTCTGAGTATACGCACAGGGCTTGAACTGCGTGTTTCCGCACCTGTAACTACTGCGTCACCGTTTGCAAACCCCGATAGCCTGCGGTCAAGCAGCGGTATCGCCTCTCTTAAACTGTCGCACACAAATTCGGGCAGATACTCCGACACCTCACTCAACCTATACCCGGGTGTATAGCTTGGCTTCACCTCTCCCAGGCACTTTGACTTTCTGCCCTTTATCAGGTCGCCTACTCTTTGCACAGGTGCGCCGTAATTTTCGCCGCCCGCAACAAACGCCGCACGTTCGATTTTTCTCTGAAACTCCACTCCCGCAAGCGGAGAATTATCCGAAAAATCATCGGGATTTACGCCGACAAGCACCGCACTGTTAGCGTTTGTTTTATCTCTTGCATATTCGCTCATTCCGTTTGTAACAACAGTGTTTTCTTCGCTTGCCGCCGCAACAACGCTTCCTCCCGGACACATGCAGAACGTATATACACCACGTCCGCTCTTGAGATGAACATTCAGCTTATAGTCCGCAGCGCCAAGTCTTTTGTTATTGTAAAACTTTCCAAACTGAGCCTTGTTAATATTTTCTTGCAGATGTTCAATTCTTACGCCTACGGAAAACGGCTTTGCCTGCATTGCAAACCCGCCGTCATAAAGCAGCTTGAACGTATCTCTTGCGCTATGTCCTATCGCAAGTATAACATTGTCGGTTTCTATCGTTTCGACTGAACCTCCGCTCTCCACCTCAAGTGCATATACACTGCCGTTTCTTGAGCGTATGCCTGTCAGCTTTGTTTCAAACCTTACTTCTCCGCCCATTTTTATAATATCGTCACGAATGTTTTTTACTGTAATTTTCAGCTTGTCAGTTCCTATATGCGGCTTAGCGTTTATAAGGATATCTTCCGGCGCACCGTGGCTTACAAACTCCTCCAGAACTTTCCTTGAACGTATGTCCTTTGTACCGGTGTTCAGTTTTCCGTCGGAGAAAGTTCCCGCACCGCCCTCACCGAACTGTACGTTGCTTTCGGTATCAAGCCTGCCGCCGCTTCCAAAAACCTCCACATCATGCGTTCTCTGCTCAACGCTCTTTCCTCTCTCTATGAGTATAGGCATTTGACCTGCCTTAGCAAGTATCAGCGACGCAAAAAGTCCCGCCGGACCTGCACCCACAACAACGGGGCGAAGCGCAAGGGGTTCCGATTGCGGCATTTCGTAATAATACTTTTCCGCCGCACTTACCTTGCTGTTTTTACAGCGTCTCAGAACATTTCCTTCGTCCGCACTCAAAGCGACATCTACGGAAAAGTTAAAACAGACGTTATCCTTTTTTCTTGCGTCAATGCTTCTTCTATATACGGACAAGGATTTTATTTTTTTCTTATCAACGGAAATCATCTTTGCCGCCGCTGCTTTCAGCATATCGTCATTATAATCAAGCGGCATACGAATATCGTTAAGACGTATCATTTTCTTCCCCCTTTAAGCTTATCGGCGCAGGCATTACCTGCAATAATTCCGCTTGCAAAAGCAAAATGCAGATTGTACCCTCCGCACATACCGTCAACGTCAAGAGCTTCTCCGACAATATATAGGTCGCTGTGTTTTTTACAGCTCATATCATTATTTATCTGAGAAACCTTTATCCCGCCTGCCGTTACCTGCGACGTGTTAAACGACGGAACTGCGGACGGCGTAAACGTGCAGTTTTTTACAACTGCCGCAAGACGAACTATATTGTCGTCTGACACACTGTACATATATTCATTCGTATCTATCCCCGCCCTGCCGCACAAAAACATACCCAGCTTGCGGTTCAGCATTCCGGTAAAAATCTCCTCTGTTTTCACAGCGGAGTAACGCCGCCTTTGCATTTCAAGATAATTTTCAATATCCTCCTGAGTATATTCCGGCATAAGGTCTGCGGATATCAGGATTTTATCAGCTTTCTCACCGCTCACCGTACCAAGCGTAAAAAACTCCCCCGCATACCTTGAAAGCTGAAACACACATATTCCCGAAACATTATTTTCGTTGAGCTGGAGTTCGCCTTTTTCTGTATGTATGGTTTTTCCGTCGGCTTTAAGCGTTACACAGCACGGCACACGAACGCCCTTTACCAATGCAAGGTCATTGTCGCCGCACGGTATCGGTGCAAGTGCGGGATAAACCGCCGCAACGTCAAGCCCAAGCATTTTTGCAAAGCCGTACGACGCTCCTTTACTGCCAAGGTTCGGCTGTGCTTTTCCTCCTGAGGCGATAATAAGCTTTTTGCAGACATAAGAAACCTTGCCTGCGGATAATTTAAAACCCGTACTCTGTTTTTCTATTTTATCAATATTCACTCCACAGTGAATATCCGTACCGTACATTTCGACATTCATAACAAGTGTATTAAGAACATCTGCCGACATTCCCGAATACGGGTACACTCTGCCTGCGCTGTCGCTTCTGAAAATCATTCCCAGAGATGAGAAAAACGAAGTAAGCTTATCGGTCTTATACTTAGACAATATAGGCGAAATAAACTCTCTGCTTGATTTGTTATAATATTCGGGCGACATATTTTCGTTTGTGAGATTACATTTTCCGTTGCCCGTTGCAAGGAGTTTTCTGCCGCACTTCTGCTCCTTTTCGATAACCACAATTTTATATTTTTTGCCGTTTTTATTAAGTTTTTTTGATATGCAAACAGCGGCGGCAAGTCCACCTGCACCGCCGCCGATTATGGCAATATCATATTTCAGAACTTCCATTTTTAAATCCTTTTCAAAGTTAAACCGAACGACACCGCTTATCGTTCCAAAATTCATTCAGCCAATACCGCTTTCTCAACCGTTACTTATCAAGCCTCTACAAAGTTAAGAAGTAAATGCAAGTGCTGCTATTAACAATCCCACACCAATACAAATAACACCGATAAGATAATTAAGAATCATCGTAGCAACACCGCTGTCGGGAAAGAAAAAATTAATAGGATTTTCGGGATCTATGAGTAATACTTTGTGTTTGCCAATCTTTGGCTTAAACGGTCCCGAAAAACTTGAAGTAGATTTATAATATTGACCGTTATATGTATAACCATATATAGGCGCATAGGAATAACTTCTTTCTCTGCCTTCGCTATGGCCGTACACTTTTTTGTAAGAAACAATCTCAGCATCTACCTCAACACTGCAATACTTTTTACTAATTAATTCCGATTTGCTTAAACGTGAAGAAACCAAAAACCCAACAATAACAAACACTGCGCAAAACACCAAGCATCCCATTTGGTCGGAACTACTTGTACTAACATGTGTCGCATTGTTTTTCTGAATAATAATATATATTATACCTGCAATCAAAAAGATTAATTCAACCACATTTCCCTCCCTACAAGTCATCAACATACTATTGTAATGTGGGTTTATAAGCTTAGAAAACCGTTCATTGTATTCCATTACTACTCCACCTCAAAATGCTAAAAACCACGCTTCAACGCAATACATATATGTTTTAGTTTTTTACACCCCGATGAAAACGATCATTTGATACCAATACTATCAAACAATGCGATAAACAAATATCACTAATAATTATATGCGGTGTAACCTCAGGCTTTCGGTGCAAAGATAAAATCTATACCGTTTGCAACAAGCAAAGAACCTGTTCCCATAATGATACCTGCAATCAATACGCCAAGAACAACCGCCAAAATACTTTTCTTAAACCCGATATCAAGCAGACTTGCAGCAAGAGTACCCGTCCAAGCTCCGGTACCCGGCAAAGGGATACCAACGAACAGCATTAATGCTACAAACAGACCGTTTCCGGCTTTTGCCTGTAATTTATCTCCGCCTTTTTTACCTTTTTCAAGACAGAATGTAAAGAACTTTCCGATAACAGGCTTATCGCAGCCCCATTCCAGAACCTTTCTGGCGAACAGATAAATAACCGGTACAGGCAGCATATTGCCGACAATACAAATAAGATACGCTGCAACAAGATTGAGGTCTTTTGCAACAGCCACAGGAATTGCTCCTCTCAACTCAACAAGAGGTACCATTGAAATCAGAAACACAATCAAATACCACATTAAAAAACCTGCTCCTTTTCTTTCTTTATAATACAAATTCATCTGTCCTTTATACGGGACACTTATAGTATTATATATGATGAAAGGACGCTTTACAATACCATTTTCCGATTTATTTCATTTTTGTAAGAATAAGCATATTTTGCACCTGTACCGCAGTTTATTTTACTGAATTTAACAATCGCTTTTTCAAGCTGAAAGTTCACATTGGTTTTATAAGCCAACTCTGAACTTTCAGCAAAGAACTCCTATTTGAAGTTCACCCAACAACTACACATTAATTTTTATAAAACCCCCACAAATTTCGTATCTGCCACTCAAGATCGGAGTACTCCCAAAGTTTTTCGCTATTTGAATAGCTGTTCGGATCATTTACTTTTATCATACCGTTTTCCGTTCCGGTAAGCACGATAAAATGGCCTGTATTCGTAAAATCACCCGGTGCCATTGAGCAGATTACAGGATTTCCCTGTTCAAGATACCTAAACACCACATCACGATCAAGCGTAAGTTCTTCGCACTCTATGCCAAAATCTTCACTTCCCTGTGTAAACAATGCCCAGGAAGTTCCGGTGCCGTACTGATAATATCCATGTGACGCAGAGTACTCCGCAACATTCTTCGGAGAATAGACGGCGTTTTTAGTCAGTCCGACTGCCACCATCGAAAGGCACGTCGGACCGCACCCCGACAACGCTATTATGTCATCGCCGTACTCCTCAAAACCCCAGCGTTTGTCCCACTGAATGAACAGCGGAATATCCTGTTCAAGCTCCGACATCGTAACATAGCAATCCGACGGATCATACCCGTTGCCGTATATCAGAACAAGCTCTATGAGATCGGGATTGTCGCAGAGAAGATCAAGAAGATACTGAGGATATTTTGAGTAATTATTCAGAACATCTCTGAAACGCTCATCTCCCAAAGACAACGCAAAGAGTTTTTCCTCTGTTTTTTCGTTGTAGTACGAATCCTCACCGCTCAAAGCTGCCGTCTGACTAACCTGTGTGACAGCGGTTTTTGCAGTTCCCTCTGCATTAGACGTTGTACCGAAGCAAGCAACCGTTATCGCCATACTTCCTAACAATACGGCAAGTGTAAGGAGAGTGTGATTTTCTTTTCCGCTCTTATTTCTATTCATACGTCCGCCCCCATATCTTTTTATTTTATTATAGCACTTCTTCATTATAGCATATCACGGGGGTATAAAATGTCACTTTAATGATTGCGGGCAGGCAGGTTTTCTCTCAATCAACTTGCAACAACTAAACCGCCCTGCCCGGATATTTATTATTAACCGGATTTCTTTATTTTTTCGGCATTCTTTCATCTCTTGTTCGCTTATAGTGAACAGAATTCTTATCCTGCCACGAATGGTCATTATAAATAACATCGGGAATAACCTCAAATATTTCTCCGATATCGGAATGAAACATATTTTCCGTTGATACCGTATAAAAGAACGGTAGTATTCCCATCTCAAGATAAAACAGCTTTTTCCTCATCATCTGATTCGGCGAACAGATACAGCACAGGTTTCTGTAATTGCCGTCCATAAAAATCGCCGATGCAACAAAACATTCGTCAGCAGAGTTATAAACCCCCTCCTCCGCTTTATAACGCTCATTGACATCATCGCTCATTATATCATTTTCGTCAACACCATTATCTATCAGATAATTTCTGCCGGCACTGCTCAACGAAATCGTATCCTCTTGGTTTTTATATCTGTGGCGGCTTCCGGGAATATATACCTTTACCGTCGTACCGCCCTGCTTATATTTATTATACAACTCAACAGCACAATCAAGTCTTGCGGAAAATTCTTCTCCCGGCTTAGTGCCTTTAATCAGCGGGTGCTGTGCCGCTACTTCTATCAGTACATCAGAAAAGAAGGAATGTTCCCTCATATTATCTCTTGACTCATCATACTTTTTCGTCCAGTATTCTCTGGCGGTAGTTTTCTCAAGATAAAAACCATTCTCAAAGTATGACTTTGTGTCGATTTCATAAAGATTATTCCTTGACTGTGCGATATCTCTTATTTTTGTTACATGCTTATACAGCAGATTTCCCATGGTACGGTCTACGTTATCGCTGTAAAAGTCTAACGTCGGAGTACCGTCAGCCGTTCTGAACGGCGGTATCGTCATCGAAACAAAACCATATACTTTATCTTTACAAATGCCCAACGTAATCGTTTGCCTTAACAAAGTGTATGCCGAACCCACATATATTTTACCTATCGGCTTATCAGGATATGTTTTTCTGATATTCGTCAAACATTCGTTGAGCAGATATATTACTCCTTTATACTCATTATTCAGACGTATCCTATTTTTTTCATAATTATACGGATTTTCAATCTCCGCTACGTCATGACAGAAATCAGATTCCTTATTAGGTATCAGTACAGTGACCGTACCTTCATTCAGCAATATGTTAGACATTATCCCCTTGTCGCACAAAGCCCTTATCAAACCTCCGCCCGTTGTAGAAACAATATATAGACTTTCACATTCCGACAAACGGTGCAAAGCTTCGTTATCGTTTTCGGTTCTGATTTTTGTAATTCCCATATCTCTGCATTGACAGATTACATTCTTGTATAAACTCTCTTCACAGCCGATATAATTGCGTTGAGCTTTTGCCTGAAAAGATTTGTTTAAAAAATTCTTTACATTTCTCTTGTATCTTTGTTTGTTTATCGGAGAAAACTCATTAAAGCTCTTCAATATCACTGCGGCAATATCGTCCAAAGTTGAGTTCTTTGATACATTTATCCTCATATAATGAGATGAACAAATGCTGTCAATAAACTTATTGCCTACTTCATCGTTAAAAACAATAGGAATTATCGGCTTGTTTGACGCATAAAAAGAACAGAATTCAAACAATGCGATAGGACTTCTCAGATAGCTGTCCGTAACAATGGCGATCATATAGCTACAATCATTCAAAACGCTCACAAGTTCTTCGTCCAATCTTGTTGCAGCATTAAAGCTGTTATGATATGTACAAAAGAAAAGCGGGTTTTCGCTTGTAATGTCGCATTTATACATGCTTTTAATCAAATCCACCAGATTATTCATAATATCTTTATCATCGGTACAATGACTAATAAAACACTTTCCTTTAGACGCTGCGTTTTCAATATTATTCATAATAAATAACCCTCCTTTTCAAGAATTATATCAATAACCAATAAACTTGTCAACAGTTTACTAATATTATACACTATACACAATAATCCCCATACCTAAACAAAAGCCCCACAAAAGCTGCACACGCACCCATATCAAACACAGGCTTCACTATATCCCACGATATCTGCTGAGTTGACTTGTACATATAATCTCTTTTCTTCAGAGGAAACACATACACGTCGGTACCGTTTTCCGCACATCGTTTCGCAAACTCAGTAAACGATGTGTTTTGTCCCGCAGTACACAGCGTTCCCGAATGATACGTTTCTACAAGTACGGCGTCTTTTCCCGAAATCATTACGCTTTCAAAATCTTCTCCGACATACGATTGCAGCTTCAAAACACTTCTTGACAGCCTTATGGCGGTTTTACCCTTCAAACTCTCTGCAAACAGGCTGCACACAACTCTATCTGGTGCTTTGCAGTTTTTAACAAAACGCCCGTCCCGCACAGTTCCAAAGCACTCTCTGCCAAACGAACTGAACTTGTCGTTATAATCCGCCTGTTCAAGGCTTAGTGCGTGATGAACGCTTACACACTCACCGCTGTTTTTCCAGACCGCATACACGCCTGCAAACTTATGTCCGCCGTCGGAAAACTCTCTGATAAAGTCAACGCACCCGCAGAAGTTTGCCCTGCCGTTTGATTTTTCCATACTCAGAACATAATCCGCCGCCGTAAGCATTACAGGGATTTTTACCCATGACAGCAATATTCCCAACGCCGCCGCAGTATATCCCAAAGTATCGCTTCCGTGAGTTACGATAACGCCGTCATAGTTTTCATAATCTATCGAAAGCATGAAATTACACAGCATTTCAAGCGTATCGACAGTAGAGTTTTCGCTGAGTATGGCAAAAGGCTCACAGCACTCAAAATCTATATCAGGGTAAATATCAAGCAGAATTTTTGCGGAATTTTGGTCAACGTCAGCCATACCGTTTTCGATACTGCTGCCGATAGTACCGCCCGTAAACACAACAAGAATTTTCAACCAATTCACTTCCTTAGAAAAAACTTTA
Source organism: uncultured Eubacteriales bacterium (assembly GCA_900315715.1). Taxonomy (GTDB): domain Bacteria; phylum Bacillota; class Clostridia; order Oscillospirales; family Acutalibacteraceae; genus RUG592. The sequence continues at coordinate 2,011 of ONAH01000013.1, read as the reverse complement.
CCGCAATCACCAAGTACATTACAGGTATTGCCACAAGCGTCAACGCAAGCAAAAGCAGCGTCATAATTACAGCTTTTCCCGACACTGCCAACAACACAAACGATACCGCACCGATAAGACTGATTGCCGCCCCGAATATTATAGGAATGATATTAAACATGCCCCAGTCATGTTTTGTAAACCTTGCGGCCGCAAATATTATTCCGATAACGCCGCATATTAATTCAAGCGGCACAACAATCCCCAGACTAAGCTTATGTATTGAAGCGGACTGTGACTGTGACGATAGCAGTCCCAGCCAGTCGTAAATATCGTTAATATTAAAGTTATCCTTTCCGACGCTTCCAACCTTGTCAAGGATTTCGGAAAATTTTAAAACCTGTTTCCATACAAGATGACACAGACTGCACACAAAAAGTGATATTGACGTTATCAGCAGTCTGCCTGCATACTTTTTTATCATTTTCATACCTCCCAAAAAACCAACCGTCAACATAACATACCATAGTTAATATTTTACAACAAAAAAAATCCGATGTCTATTGTTTTTTTATTTATTATCCCGTGAAAGTAATTTTTTATAGCTCAAATCTATTGCAAACGCACCCATCGGAGCCGTCAGAAGTATAGCAATTACCGACACCGCCAGCACCTGCTCACCGCACGCAAGGCCCATAGCAAGCGGTATTCCGCCGATAGCGGCCTGTACGGTTGCTTTTGGCAAATACGCAATAACACAGAACAGTCTTTCTTTGAAGTTAAGCGGAGTAAACGCCATACACAGCGCTACGCCGACCGCTCTGAAACAAAGCACGCACAACAGCAGAAGTATAGTTTTGGCGCCGGCGTTTTGCAGGCTATTAACAGACACGCACGCCCCCACCGGTACAAACAGAAATATTTCCGCTCCGGTCCATAAAGAACCGAACTTTTCCGACATGACGACCGCAGTATCGGGGAGTTTTCTTTTTACGACAGTACCCATACACATAACGGCTATCATCGACGCAAAGGGAAATACATCTGCGAAGTTTCTTTCGGCACAAGACAAAAGAAACCCGACAGAAAGCATAACAAGCGAAGAAATGATAGGATTTGGTTTCAAATACTTATACGCAAGAGAGAGAATAAATCCTACCGTCAGGCCAATAACAATTCCGGTAAAGATTGACAGCGGAACGTTCAGAATTTCCGCCGCAGAGAACTTTTCCCCCTGAACGATACCGGTAAACGCAGTAAACATTACAATAACAAACACGTCGTCAACGGACGCTCCTGCAAGTATCATCTGAGGTATTGCCTTATCGGTACCTTGTTTTTCATCAATAAGGCGAATCATTCTTGGCACAATAACCGCAGGAGATACTGCACCCGTTACGGCACCCAGTACAGCCGCTTCCGGGTAAGATAATCCCAGTAAACGTGGAGCAAGAAGTATCATTCCCGCAATTTCAAAGCACGCAGGCAAAAAGCACATCAAGATACTTGGTCTGCCTGCTTTTTTAAGGTCTGACAGGTTTAATTTAAGACCTGCACGAATAAGTATTACTATGAGGGCGGCTTTTCTGATATCTGCGGAAACCGCGTGCATAGCAGGATCAAGCAAGTTCAGCACATACGGGCCTATCAGAATGCCTCCAAGTATCATTCCGAACAGCGGCGGAAAATGGATCTTACGGCACAAGCCGCCAAAAACTATTCCCACGATCAAGACAAGGGCAATACTCAACAGCACAATAATTCCTCCTTAGAAATAACAAAAAGCCGACGACACCTGCACAAGGCAGACGTCATCAGCTAAAGAAAGCGGTTTCGGATAATCCGAGGGAGAACATCATTCCCATAATACAGACAGTATAGCACAAGGAAAGAGTTTTTGCAAGAACAAACGCATATTTTACGCTTTTTACGCTTTTTTGAAAAAAAGCTTAGCAAAAAACTTCATTTCGCTTCGCTGTGCTCTTTTTTAATGCTTATGTTATCTCTTGAAAAAAAGTTTGACAAAAAACTT
>ONAH01000123.1 GCA_900315715.1 uncultured Eubacteriales bacterium | reverse complement strand
TATGTTGTATTAATACACGACCAGTTAGGTCATGGAAAAACGTCGGAAGGTATAGATAAGCTTGGATTTTTTGCACAGAAAAACGGCGATACTTTGCTTGTTGAGGACGCATATTCGTTTGCAAGGGAGTTTCTGAGCGATTACAGCGGTTTAAAGCATATTCTGTTCGGTCACAGCATGGGCAGCTTTATTGCACGTATATGTTGTGAAAAGTACTCTGATATGTGCGATATGCTTATACTGTCGGGAACAGGCGGTCATCAAAAAGGTTCGGGGCTGGGTATAGCAGTAACTCATGCGGGAGGAAGAGTTTACGGCGAAGAGTATCGCTCCGAAATATCGCAGAAGCTTTTCCTTGATTATTGTAATATACAGTTCAGAGATGATCAAAACGACTACGCGTGGACTACAAGTGATATAAGTGTGCAAAAACACCACTTAGAGGATAAGTATTATAATTTTGTATTTTCCGTAAAGGCGATGAATGATGTAGTAACGCTAAGTGTAAACTGCAACAGTGAGGAGTGGTACGATACCTACCGAACAGACTTGCAGACTCTGATACTGTCAGGTGAGAAGGATCCTGTCGGAGATTACGGCAAAGGTGTGCTGGAAGTGTATAAAAAGCTAAAGGAAAGGGGAGTACGGGATATTACACTAAAGCTTTATAAAGATCGCCGACATGAGCTTTTGCATGAGATAAACAGATATGAGGTATGTGATGATATAATAATGTGGCTTGCTCACAGGCTGTAAAAAGGGTTGTGCTCTCCGAATGCTGTATATTCGGAGAGCACATGGGTATTTTATGTAATAATTGGAGTAATCTTGTTTGATAAAACAAGTATATCACAATTATTGTACCAAAAAAGTCACTTTAAAATTTTATTAATATATTATTTACAAAATATTAACAAAGTCAATTGCTATCACTATTACTGTCACTTTCAGTGTTGCTGTTAGTATCGGATTGTTTTTCACTGTCAGAATTGCTTTCCACATCGTCTTTAAGATCGGAGTGTTCGATAGTACAGTCGGGCAAAGCTTTTTGTAATTCAGCGACGTTGCTTACAGTGAGTTCATAATCGCCTTCAATGGAAAGTTTTTTTAGAGTTGTCACATCTTTTAGTACAGTGACATCGGTGATGTTATCGTTAGTAAGAGTAAGATCGGAAAGCTTTTTCAGTTTAGCAAGAGCAGAAACATCAGTTACGGCAGTATTTTCTGCACAGAGGACCTCCAGACTGTTCATTTCGCTGAGAGGGTTGAGGTCTGATAAATCGGCATTTTCACCTATGTAAAGTTCCTTAAGAGATGACATGTTTTTCAGAACGCTTAAATCTGAAAGTCCGCTTGAATAAAGGTCAAGAACTGTAATGTTAGAGAGTTCGGATAAAGCGTCGAAAGTTTTGATATTGTTGCCGCTCAGATAAAGTTCTTTCAAGGTAGTAAGACCGGCCAAAGGAGAGATGTCAGTAATATGAGTTTCATCTGCATATAAGACTTCAAGCTTAATCATGCCGGTTGCCGAAGTTAAATCGGTAATGGGATTTTTGCCGATGTCAAGCTGTTCAAGGGAAGCCAGTTTGGAGAGAGCAGAAATATCGGAGATATTGTTCTCAGACAAAGAGAGGGACCGTAGGTTTGAAAGTCGGCCCAATGCGGAAACATCAGAAATATTGTTGGAGCGAAGATCAAGGTTTCTGAGGTTTTTAAGTCCCGCCAGAGCGCTGATGTCATTAATGTTGCAGCCGCTAAGCGAAAGGGAAACAAGGTCATCGCATACAGAAAGAGCGTTGAGGTCAGAGATATCAATGTCTTTAAGTTCGATTTCGACAGCGTCACTTTCAAAGGTTTTTCCGCCAAAAGAGAAGCTGGTTGTTGAAATATCCTTGACGTTACAGCTGCATAAGAAAGCCGAACAAAGAACAGTAGTAAGTAAAACAACAGAAATAAGTCTTTTCATGATAAAGTCTCCTGTCTTTTATAATAATAAAGTATAAAGTCCATGATAGTAATTCTATCATAATTTTTGAGTATCTTCAATGAATTTAACAGTTTTTTTACAACAATAAAAAAAGAAAAAGAAAATAATTATCAAATGTTAATGAAAATACAAATAGAATATATTATAATATCAGTACAAACCAAAAGAATAAGGAGTAATAATAATGAGTTATATAATAAACGGAAAGACCTTGCCGCCAGTAGCGATAGGAACATGGGGATGGGGCAGCGGAGCAAACGGCAGCGGAATTATTTTTGGAGCGAAAGCTGATCCTGAAAAGCTCAAGGAGAGTTTTGAGACAGCGATGAAAAGCGGATTCAATCTGTTTGATACAGCAGCGGTTTACGGAATGGGAAATGCTGAAAAGCTGTTAGCGGAATTCAGTAAAGGCAGAGAAATAATATTCAGTGATAAATATACTCCGATAAAGAAATATACAGCGGCAAGAGTAGATGATATGTACAGCGGAAGTGTAGATGTATTTTCGGGCAGAAAGCCAGATATTTACTGGCTGCATCAGCCTAAGGACATAGAACAGACAATAGAATATTTATGTCAGATGAAGAAAGACGGAAAAATAGGAAGTATAGGAGTTTCAAATTTTAATTTAGAGCAGGTAAAGGTTGCGGACAAAATAGCAAGAGAAAATGGATGTACAATAACGGGTGTACAAAACCATTTTAGCCTGTTGTACAGGGAGTCCGAAGAAAACGGAGTACTTGAGTGGTGTAAGGAAAGCGGAGCAATATTTTTTTCATATATGGTACTTGAACAGGGTGCACTTACAGGAAAGTTCACGTCAAAAAAGCCAATGCCGATGTTATCCCGACGTGGAATAGCGTTTAACAAGAGTCGATTAAAAAAGATAGAGCCACTTATCGCAGAGATGGAGAAGATAGGCGGAAATTATGGGCTGACGGTATCGCAGACAGCAACGGCTTATGCAATAACAAAGGGAACGCTTCCGATAATAGGAGTAAGAAAACCGTACCAGGCGGAAGAACTTGCAAAGACAGCGTCCGTAGTATTTACATCAAAAGAGATAGAGAGCCTTGAAAAAGCAGCGCACGATACAGGAATAAAGGTAAAAGCAAGCTGGGAATAAGCAAAAAGACGAAGATGAAGAAGATTCATTTTCGTCTTTTTTTAATATATAAATAATCGATAAATTGTATTGTTAAAAAGATAGATTGATGAAGTAGAGTTGTTACAGATGTAAATATTACTTTGAAAGATATAAGCTTAAGAACAAAGAGTAGTAATCATAGAATTTGTCAAACAACTAATGCAATATGATAATAGCTTGACAATTATTCAATTTTAGTGTAATATAAAATCAATATGTTATATATTATGTATGCAAATGATTGTAATAAAAAGAGGTGTATGTTTTTGAAAAAGACAATGATTACGAAAATTATAATTGCCGCAGCGTTAGTTGTAAGTACTGTACTTCCGTTATGCGGTTGTGGAGAAACTGCGGTTGATGATGTTTCGACAGTATCTGTACAGCCTGTTGTGTCAGATGATGTTAGCCAACCCGCTGACACAAGCCTTAGTACATCATCGGAAGAAAATCCCGTAGACGAGATTTTCGAGAAGTATAAATATAATCCTCTCTCTCCCGTGGATTTTGAATATTATGGATATCCGGAGCTTGACGGTCATATTATAGACTGCGGGGGTAATGCGGGTGTATCGGATTGCTTTATAGTTACCGACGAATACAAAGTATATCATAATAAATATATTGGTGGATTAGAGTATTTCTGCACATTGAACGGTGAGTATGAAAAACTTGTTCCTCTTGGCGGCAGTAACGAAAAGTGCCTTCTCACTTTGAATAAAGACGGTTCTTATACAGCATATTATTCGGAAGGCGAAGACAAAGAAGGCTATAATGTTACATTTAACATTGATAATCTTGTTGGCTATTCAGGAGGATATCAAGGAGTAGCTCTTCGTACGCTTGATGATGGCGTTGTTCATGAAACATTTATTCTTTCCGACGGTACTGTTAAAACCGATCACGAAAAGGTTGATTTTGAGGGAGTATCTAATTCCGGTTTCAAGTGGTATTCACTATATTACACTTACAGATGTTTTGTTGATAATGACGGCAAGCAGTTTTATATGAGTACCGGAAGCAACGGAAGATTACTTGAAGGTATGGGCTTTGGTGAGAAGGTAGATAAGTTCTTGGGCGGAGAAGCACCGACATCAGGATTCTACTATACAAAAATAGGCGATAATGCTAACGTTTACTATCAGAAAGTAACCGGTGAATATGATTTAGAACATCTCACAGAAACGTTTTCCGCTCCTATGCATGATGGATATACTACCGATGATATTAAATCTTTCTATTGCCGTACATCTGATGAAGCTTATATTGTAACAAGCGACGACTGTATTTTTGTATGCAGCGACATAGAAAATGGTGACGCTGTTTGGAAGAAAGACGAAAACCTCAGTGAACTCAATACAGGTGGTTATGTAAAAGCAATCAGTGTTTACGATAGAAGCGGAATTGGTTTGGTAGGAACTAACAACAGACTATATACATTCAATGACTAATAGATTAATATACATTCAAGCCGCACAAAAGATGCGGCTTTTGTATTTACAGAAAGAAAGCCGTCTGAGGATAAATGTACTTCTCAGGCGGCATTAAATATTGATAGTGTAAAAGAAAAACCGCATAAACGCTAAATAATAGCATTTATGCGGAAAAGCGGAGGACAAGGGATTTGAACCCTCGCGCCGGTTACCCGACCTACTCCCTTAGCAGGGGAGCCTCTTCACCACTTGAGTAAT
>ONAH01000039.1 GCA_900315715.1 uncultured Eubacteriales bacterium | reverse complement strand
TTTGTATTCGTGTCCATGAGTCAGTTTTTTTGTACTCATCAAAGACCTCCTGAAAATTCTTAGGAGGCTTTTTATACCTTTTTAGCAACTTGATATTTGAGTATACTCTTTCTGCTTGCTCGTATTTTTGCCGCAAAGAATAATCGGACAGTCCAAGTATACTATTGTTTTGATCGTCAAAAGCCTGTATAATATCCAGTTTTGATAGTTTTCTATCGCACAAAAGACTTTTATACTCAGTAAGCTGGTAATATTTTATCAGCTTATTTAGAAATATTTCCGCAGTAAGGTAACAGTTAAGATAAGTTATACAGCATTTCTTTATAACCTCAATATCATCTTTTTTTACTTTATTTGTCCTTGTTCGTTTAGAAAAATACCGATGGCTACCCTTAGAAGAAGGAGCATCATTGGTTTTTATCTGTTCATAGTAAGCTATAATTTCCTGATCTGAGAATTTATAATCCCTAATGATAGAATAAACTGTTCCTCTGCTGATATGATATTTATCTGCAATACTTTTCTTATTTAATGACGCATCAGCCTTTGAAGCAACGTTCAAATCATACAACACCTTTATAACAGTTTCTTCATCAATCATTACGGTACTCCTCTGATATGAATATTATGTGTGTTCAAAATTAAATAAAAATTGTTATCTCCAACAAATCTGTATGGCGTTGTAATCATTATTGCTGGCATAATGGTTACAACGCTAAATATTTTATAAAGGAGGAGTTCTTTATGAAACTCCGTAAATTTGCTGAAACTACTTTGCCAACTGGAAGACTGTATAACCTGTTTGTTAAAAACAGCCAGATATACAGGTCAGCCACGGACAACTCACTCTACTTTACTTATAAGCTGAGTGATAGTCCACTTCTGCTTAGTGAGAAAAACGTGTGTAATGCCATAGTGAAACTGGAAACACATTGTTTTCACCGTACAGTAAAGCTATCGGTTGCAAAGGAGGTGTATACATCTATCAAGGCGTCAGCTGAGGACTGCGTTGATTACAGAACCATTGCAAAGCTTGTATGCAAATGTGGTGATACGATCTATTACGACTGCAACAACCCTTACACGGTTCTGCGTATCAGTCCTGACGGCATAAATGAGGTTAATCGAGATGTATCCGAAGTGTTGTTTATCAGGGATAGCAAAAGCAAGAATATCCCTTCAAAAATAAACTACGGTGTTCTGATCGATGATTTTCTGCCGATGCTTAAAGGCATCTTCCATGTGCAGAATGATCAGCTCTTACTGCTTGCTGTCTACATTATAGCTCTTTTTGTCCCCGATATCAACCATCCGTTATTGGTGATTGACGGAGAGTATGGTGCAGGAAAAAGTTTTGCCTTAAAGCTGATATCGAGAATTATTGATCGCTATCACGGTATAGAAACGCTTCCAGTCAAGCTTGACGATATTGCCAATATCCTTAACGACAATTACTTTACGGCTTTTGATAATGTGGGCTATATCACTAAAGCCGTATCAGACCTGTTGTGTGTTGCTGTAACAGACGGCAATTATTCAAAGCGCAAGTTGTTTTCTGATACCGAGGTTGTATCATTGAACATACATAAGCCTGTGGCGATCAATGGCTTAGGGTTAAACCTGACACAAAGCGATCTGCTTGACCGAGTTATCATTTTGTTCTTTGAACGAATTAACGATTCTGAGCGCATTGACGAGGCTGTTTTGTATGCGAAGTTTGACCAAAAGCTGCCAAAGCTGCTTGGTATTATATTTCTGGTGCTAAAGAAAGCCTTGCCAAATTTCAACACAGTTACTCTAAAAAGCCTGCCGAGACTTGCAGATTTTGGCAAGGTAGGCTACTGTATCGCAGAAGCCCTTCACGAAGGCTATGGTGATGAGTTCCTGAAACAGTACAGGAGAAATATCAGTTCTGCAAGACACACAGCTATTGAGAACAACCCACTTCTTGATACGGTGGAGATGTTTATGAGCGACAAAACCTCATGGACAGGAAGCATGACAGAACTCCTGCAAGAGTTAAAGAAGCTTTACCTTAAAAATAGTGTATCCGATAAATTGCCCACCTCGTTTCCGCTTGCGCCTAATACTCTTTCCAAAAAGCTGAAGGTATACCAGAACGACCTAAAGGAACTTAAAATCAAGTACGAGTTCTTTAAAAAAACAACAAGAGGAATAATAATCACAAAAGAATAACACTCTCGTAACTGA
>ONAH01000023.1 GCA_900315715.1 uncultured Eubacteriales bacterium | reverse complement strand
CGAAAATAACAAAAACAAATAATCTTATCTAATTTAATACTATTTTTGTAAAAAACATATTGATTTCAAAAGAAGATTATGTTATAATTTTAACACATAGTTATCAGTAATTACATACTTTGTATTGCTGTACTCTATGTAATGTATGTACACACAAAGCACAGAGTTTATTAAAATTCTGTGTGATGTGTGAATACATAAAATGCCGCAGAGAAATCTGCGGTTTTTTTATTTTTATAGGTATCTTAGATTTACAAAATTTTCTCTTGAAATGAGATATAATTATAATCGCAAAGATGATATAAATGTATGGTTTGCAAAAAAAGTCGGGAAATAATGAAAAAAGGTTGATTTTTTTCTGCATTAAGGTTATAATGTAATATAAAAGTGGGAAAGGGTGGCTAATTGTGTCAGATTGTGGGCGGATCGAAGGGATTTGCGGCAGACACATTCGGTAAATGCTTATGACTAATTACCTTATGGGTTCATATCAACATAATATTGACGCAAAAGGCCGTCTTACAGTGCCGGCAAAGCTAAGAGAACAGCTTGGCGACAGCTTTTATCTTACAAAAGGAATAGACGGCTGTATTTTTGTCTATCCCGAAAAAGAATGGGAAATGTTTTTAGAAGAACTTTGCAACAAGCCTATTTCACAGGCCGCCGCAGTGCAGCGTCATTTTATAGCGAATTCAGCATTGGTTGAAACCGATAGCATGGGAAGAATACTAATTCCCAAAAATCTCAGAGAATATGCTTCTCTTGAAAAAGATACTATGTTTTTGGGAGTCGGCAAGAGAGCGGAAATATGGTCAACTCAAAAACTGGAGGAGTTTAATGATATGCAGACACAGGATAGTATTATGGCAGCAATGTCTTCAGGGTTGATCTGATAGGAGAGTGACTATGGAATTTGTACATAAGTCGGTTCTGCTGGAGGAAACGATAAACTGCCTTGCGATTAATCCTGATGGAATATATGTTGACGGTACGGCAGGAGGCGGAGGACATTCTTATGAAATCGCAAAAAGACTTTCGGAGAATGGCAGGCTGATTGCAATAGATCAGGATCCGGATGCAATCGAAGCAGCCGGAAAAAGACTTGCTGAATTTAATAATGTAACGATAGTTCGTTCAAATTTCAGCAATATAAAGGGCGTATTGATGTCACATGGTATAAGCCGTGTTGACGGAGTGTTGCTGGATATAGGAGTTTCTTCATGGCAGTTAGATAAGCCCGAAAGAGGTTTTTCATATCACTACGATGCACCTCTTGATATGCGTATGAGCAGAGAGGGTACAAGTGCATATGACCTTGTAAATAACTGTGAACCGTCAGAGCTGATTCGAATATTGCGAATGTACGGTGAAGAGAAGTTTGCAGGAAATATAGTGCGCAATATCATGAGCTTCAGAAACGAAAAACCAGTCGAAACAACGTTGGAACTTGCTCAGATAGTAAGCAATTCATATCCCGCAAAAGCACGAAAGGGCGGACACCCTGCAAGAAAAACATTTCAGGCACTGAGGATTGCCGTCAACGGCGAACTTGACAGACTTAGGGAGGGTTTGGAAAATTCGTTCGATGTATTACAAAAAGACGGCAGACTTGCGGTAATCACTTTTCACTCCCTTGAGGACAGGATAGTAAAGAAAACAATGGCAGAGTGGTGTACAGGCTGTACATGCCCGAAGGAATTTCCGGTATGTGTGTGCGGAAAAAAACCAAGAGCCGAATTAGTAACAAAACGACCAATCGAGCCGGGAGAAGCTGAGCTTGAGGATAACAACCGTGCAAGGAGTGCACGCCTTAGAGTGTGTAAAAAACTGTTTTGATTTTGGGGTTAAGTATAGATTTGTAACGTTTTCGTCATGTTGTATAAAAAATTTGTAAACAATTTGATGATGTTGTGGCAAAAAAATGTTTGGAAAAGTTACGAATTTGTAGTATAATATAAGTATAGTATCGGAGAAGTGTTTCCGGGACACGGTTGAACGATAAAAGAGGTCAGATTGTGAGGTGTTGTGATGGCTTTGAGCGAAAGGAATGCCGCATACGATTTTTCCTTGTTTGAGGAGGAAGAAGAAGTCGTATTGCCGGAGTCGAACTCACAAAAGAATAAAGTTTATGACATTCGTACCGAACGTCAACGCCGACGCAAGCCGAGAATAGATCCGCTGACAGCGATAGTAGGAGTGGCTGTCAGTTCACTGGTAATAGTTGCACTGACATCTATTGTACACGGACAAGCACAACTTACTGAACTTAATCAGCAGATAAGCGATGCGCAGGTGGAGTTAACACAGATGCAAAGCTACTACACACAGATGGAGATGAAAGTGGAAAACAAATTAGGTCCGTCGGTTGTAGAGGAATATGCAAAGAATGTTCTTGGAATGGAGAAAACACAGAGCTTCCAGAAGGAGTTTATAAGCATTTCTGAAGGAGATAAAGCTGTTGTTGCGAATGTCAGGAAGAAAAACATTTTCGAAATGGTTCGCGATGCAATAAGAAGTGCATGGAGCGATCAGTAATTATGTTAAGAGATACATAATTCGGGAAAGTGCGGTATATATATTAAACAGGAGCAGAATAATATCAGCGTGAAATTTGATAATATGCTCAGATAAGAGGGGTGGGGCTGTACTGCTCCACCCTAAATTTCAGTACGGAAGGAGCAGCCGAATGGATAGTATTTTGTCGGGAATAAAGGAACGTGCAACAAAATTGCTTATACTGATACTGGTGTGCGGTTTTGGATCAGTTGCTTGCAGATTGTTCTATCTACATATGATAATGGGGCAGGAATTGTCAGAAAAAGCAGTGGATCAGCAGTTGAGCGATACGTTAGTTTCGGCAAAAAGAGGTACGATTTACGACAGAAACGGAAATGTTCTGGCAAGCAGTGCAAGTGTGTGGAAGGTGATTCTTGCGCCTGCATACTTTGAAAATGATAACCAGCGACATTATGTGTCACAAGGACTTGCGGAGATACTTGGACTTGATGAGAGTGATGTGTTTGAGCTTGCGTCAAAATCCGAATCCTATTATCAGACGGTTAAAAGAAAGGTCGAAAGCGATGAGCGTGATAAGGTACTTGCTTTTATCGATAAGCTGAGCGATAAGTACGAACGCTTGTCAAACGTGATAGTCCTTGAGGAGGATTTTAAGAGATATTATCCCTATAATGATTTTGCCGCTTCGGTAATTGGTTTTACTGGATCGGACGGTCAGGGACTTGCGGGAATAGAATACCAGTACGATTCTTACCTTACGGGAGTTTCGGGAAGAATTGTTACGGAGAATAACGGCTGGGGTACTACAATGCCGTTTGAATATCAGCAGAAAGAGGACGCAAAGGACGGTAACTCCCTTGTGCTTACGATAGATGAAACAGTCCAGCATTTTATGGAGAAATACCTGAAACAGGGTATTGTAGATTATAAGGTTGCAGAGGGTGCTGTGGCGATATGTATGGACGTTAAAAACGGAGAAATTCTGGGAATGGCTGTTGAGAACAGCTTTGATCCGAATAATCCGTATGTGCTTGCAAGTGAGGACGCTCAGAAGGAAGTGGATAATCTTACGGGTACGGCAAAAGAAGAACGCTTGAATGAGTTGCTTGCTAAACAGTGGCGAAACAAAGCTATAAGCGACAGCTATTATCCGGGTTCCGTGTATAAGATTATAACAGCGTCAGCGGTTTTAGAGGAGAATGCGGCAAATCTTAACAGTACGTTTTACTGTTCCGGTTCATATGTACCTTATGAGGGTGTAAAAGCGATCGGATGTCATAATACGGCAGGCCATGGTTCACAGACGTTCGGAGAGGCACTGTGCAACTCATGCAACCCGGCATTTATGATGATGGGCAAGGCACTTGGTATGGATAAATACTGGGAGTATTTTCAGTCGTTTGGGTTTAACTCAAGAACAGGTATAGATCTGCCCGGTGAGGGTACGGGAATATTCTTCGGAGAACCTTGGGGACCTGTCGATCTTGCGATAGGATCTTTCGGTCAGGGTATTTCGGTAACACCGATAGAGATGGTAACAGCAGTATCGGCGGTTGCAAACGGCGGCTATGCTGTGAAACCATATCTTGTAAAGCAGATACTTGACGCAAACGGTAACGTTGTAGAAACAACGGAGCCGGTTGTAAAGCGTCAGGTTATATCTGAGGATACCGCGAAGAAAATGTCTGAGATACTTGAGAAAAACGCAACTGAAGGTACGGCTAAGAACGGTTATGTTGCAGGATACAGGATAGCGGGAAAAACAGGTACTTCCGAGAAGATAGGAAACAGCCGTAAGAAGAATGTAGAGGACTATATTGCTTCATACTGTGGTTTTGCACCTGCCGATAATCCGCAGATAGCGCTGCTTGTGTATTTCGATACACCGACAGGAGAAGCTTATTACGGTTCACAGGTAGCGGCACCTGTCTTTGCGGGAATAATGTCGGAGATATGTCCATATCTTGGAATTGAGGCACAATATACAGAAGAAGAATTAAAGTATGTTGATACAGCCGCAGGAACATATCTGTCATTGAACTTGAACGAAGCAGTTTCCAAAGTAGAAGCAGACGGATTTGAGGCATATATATGCGGAGAGGGCAATACGGTAGTTGCACAGGTTCCGCAGTCGGGTGCGGCGATACCGAGAGGCGGTAAGGTAGTCCTTTATACAACGGAGAACAGTACAAAGGAAACAGAAACAGTTCCGGACCTTACAGGCATGACGGTAACACAGGTAAACGAAATAGCAAGTGAATATAATATTAATGTAAGTTTCTCCGGTTCGGTAGAGCTTGATACAGTATATTCGTATGCACAAAGTATAAATCCGAATGAGCAGGTAGCACCGGGAACGGTGGTTACGGTTTACTTCGGCAACAATGACGTGGATGATACTGTAATGTAATAACTGCAAGAATAAAAAAGCAACGGCATTTGCCGTACAGAAAAGAAAAAGAGGGGATATTATGGCAACAGGAATATGGTCGTTTGAGGCGGCACTGATTTCATTCATAGTTTCATCACTGATAGGCAGTAAGCTGATACCTTATCTTGTAAAGGTAAAGTGTGGTCAGACAATTAAGGAAATAGGCCCGTCATGGCATAAGAATAAACAAAATACTCCGACAATGGGCGGAATAATGTTTATATGCGGTACACTTATAGCCATAACGATAACAACTATATGCCTTAGAATGGCGTCAGACGAAATAATTGTAAATAAGTTGAAAATGGCGCAGATAATAGGCGGATTTTTAATGTCGTTTCTGTATGGTGCGATAGGTTTTGTAGATGATTTTATATCTATAAAGAAAAAGCGTAACCTTGGTCTGACTGCAAAGCAAAAGCTTGTGCTTCAGTTTGCGGTAGCGATAATATATCTTGTTGCGTTGAGGTTTTTCGGTGACGATACAAGAACAATTATTCCTTTTGTAGGAAGTATAGATATTGGATTTTTCTATTATCCGATAGCTGCATTGGTCATAGTAGGTATGGTAAACGCTGTAAACCTTACAGACGGAATAGACGGACTTAACGGCAGTGTAACGATGTTTGTAGCGTCGTTCTTTATGGTAATGGCAGGGGTAAGCGGTAATCAGGAGATGAATATTTTCTGTGCGGCAATAGCAGGCGGCTGTCTGGGATTTCTTATTTGGAACTTTAACCCTGCAAAGGTTTTCATGGGCGATACGGGTTCACTGTTTTTAGGCGGCGCAGTATGTGCAATGGCATTTTCGCTTGATTTGCCAATACTCATACTTCCTTTGGGAATAATCTATTTGTGTGAGATGTTCTCTGTAATAATTCAGGTTACATACTTCAAAGCTACCCACGGCAAGAGAATTTTCAAGATGACACCTATACATCATCATTTTGAGATGAGCGGCTGGAATGAGGTAAAGATAGTTCTTGTGTTCAGTGCGGTAACGTTTGTAATGGGAATACTGTCGTTGTTATTATTCCTGTTTGGAGTTGTGAAATGATTTAATATTTAATAATTATACGAATGTTTAGAAAGGGGAGATTTTATTGCTGCAAAGTTATTTAGATAGTTATTTAGATAGTTTTTCTAATGAAAAAAAGAAGAATACAGAAGTACAAAAAAAGCCGTCCCCTATGAGTAAACGTCCCCGTACAAAAAAGAAATTCAAGATATTTTCAATAGGAGAGGGACTGGATTTACAATTTCTTGGATTGTTAATACTGATAATGATAATCGGTCTGATAATGATGTTTTCTGCAAGCTATCCTTATGCTTACCACAGATACGGCGACAGCTATTACTTCATAAAGAGGCAGGTAATATTTGCAATTATAGGCGTAGCTGCGATGATTGGAATATCATTTTTTGACTATCATCATTTTCATAAATTGGCAGCCCCGATAATGGGCGTTGCGTGGCTGCTTATGTTAATAGTTCTTATTATGCCAACAGAGGATAATGCTCCGAAACGTTGGCTTAATCTGGGAATATTTGGTATTCAGGCATCTGAGATATGTAAGTTTGCATTAATATTGTTTTTTGCGAACTGGTGTTCAATATACTACAAAAAGATGAAAACAATAAAATATGGTGTAGCACCTGCATTGTTAGTTTTAGGTATAACAGGATTTCTGCTATATCTTGAACCGCACTATTCGGGAATAGTAATCTGTATGTTTCTTGTAGCGGTAATGCTGTATCTTGGCGGACTACCGATTAAATACTTTATAATAGCGGGAGTGAGTTTTGGAGTACTTATTGTGATACTTTCGGCAACGGGAATGCTCACTTACGCAATGAGCCGAATGGACGGTTGGGGTCAGGCACTTGAATATACTACAAATGAAATGTGGCAGACAACGTGGCAGACGAGAAATTCACTGTATGCAATAGGCTCAGGCGGATTATGGGGATTAGGACTTGGACAGTCAAGGCAGAAGTATCTATATCTTCCGGAACCACAGAATGACTTTGTGTTTGCAATAGTATGTGAAGAGCTTGGACTGATAGGAGCGTTTGTTGTGCTTGCGATATTTGGACTACTTGTATTCAGGGGAATAAAGATATGTCAGCAGGCAAAGGATATGTTCGGCAGGTTGTTAGGCGTTGGACTAATGGCACAGATAGGACTTCAAGTAGTACTAAATGTACTTGTAATAACAGACTGGCTTCCAAACACAGGTATCAGTCTGCCATTTTTCAGCTATGGAGGATCGTCGATGTTAGTACTTCTTGTACAGATGGGAATAGTGCTGAACATTTCACGCTCAGCCAATATAGCGAAGGAGTAAAACAAACCGAAAGAGGGATAAAAAATGAGAGTAATATTTGCAGGAGGCGGAACGGCAGGACATATAAACCCTGCTTTGGCGATAGCGGGCTATTTGAAGGAAAAACAGCCTGAAACCGAAATACTATATGTAGGAAATAAGGGTGGAATGGAAGAAAAGCTTGTTCCGAAAGCAGGTTTTGAGTTTAAGTCGATAAGGGTAAGCGGTTTCAAGAGAAGTATGAAACCGGTTGCAATAAAGGCGAACATTCAGACTGTTTCAAGAGCATTGACCGCAATATCGGCAAGCAAGAAGATAATAAAAGAGTTCAAACCGGACTTGTGTATAGGAACGGGAGGATATGTAAGCGGTCCTGTACTTCGTGCAGCGACGGAACTTGGAATTCCGATACTAATACATGAGCAGAATGCATTTCCGGGAGTTGCAAATAAAATGCTCTCCAAAAAAGCAGATGTGGTAATGCTTGCGATAGCAGACGCACAGAAGCACATGAAAGAGGGATGTAATTTTGTAGTTACGGGCAACCCGGTCAGGACGGAGATAATAACTGCGAATAGAGAAGAGTCAAGAAAGAAGCTTGGGCTTGACGAAAGACCTGTTGTATTATCGTTCGGAGGAAGTCTTGGTGCACAGAAAGTGAACGAAGCTTGTGCAGACATAATAGCAAGAAGCGGAAAAGACGGTAAATATCAGCATATCCACGCTTATGGTCAGTACGGACACTGGTTCCCTGATCTAGTAAAAGAGAAAGGTACTGACATAACACAGTGCAAAAACCTTGATATCAGAGAGTATATAGATAATATGCCGACTTGTCTTGCGGCGGCTGATGTAGTTGTGTGTCGTGCGGGTGCGATAACGATAAGTGAGATACAGGCTCAGGGAAAGCCTGCGGTGTTTATTCCGTCACCGAATGTTGCAGAAAACCATCAGTACCATAATGCTATGGCGCTTGTAAATCAGAAAGCAGGAGAGATAATAGAGGAAAGCAACCTTACAGGAGAGCTTTTAACAGAGAAAATAGATAAGATTGTGAGCGATAAGAATAAGCTTGCAGAGTATTCCGCAAATGCAAAGAAGATGGCAATATTGGACGCCAATGAAAGAATATATAAATTAATAAACGAAACTTACGAGAAACATAAAAAATAATAGTGTCAGAACCGACAAATACAGCATAAGATTTAGTGTATATAATTTATAGCATTAAAGAGATAGAGTTTACTGTGTTTTGGTTGGTGTGGAAGTTAAATATCAACATCGCTGAAATAAAAAAACTGTCTATTCTAAAAAACAAAATTATATACACTAAAAAATCAAAAGAGGGTGTTGTATTTGTCACGTCTTGTTATAGACGGAATGAAAAGACTTCGGGGGGAAACAGCCGTCCAAGGCTCAAAAAACTCTGCTTTACCTATTCTTGCGGCGACACTACTCAGCGGAGAGGAAAGCATATTACATAATTGCCCCGATTTGTCAGATGTAAGCGGATCAGTTAATATCCTGAGATACTTGGGTTGCAGCGTCAGTTTTACGGACGGAACACTGGTTTGTGACAGTCGAAATTTATGCAGAACAAACATACCGAATTCTCTTATGCGTGAGATGAGGTCGTCCATAATATTCCTTGGAGCGCTGCTTGCACGCACAGGAAGTGCGGGAATGTGTTTTCCCGGAGGGTGTGAGATAGGGCCACGCCCGATTGACCTTCATCTGAAGGCGTTGACCGAACTTGGTGCAGAGATAAAAGACGATCATGGTGTGTTTAAGTGTACTGCGCCAAACGGACTGCATGGTGCGAATATATCGTTGTCGTTTCCAAGTGTAGGTGCAACGGAAAACATAATGATATGTGCAAGTCTTGCAGAAGGTATGACGGTAATAACGAACGCTGCAAGAGAGCCTGAAATATGTGACCTTGCGGATTATCTCAACAGTTGCGGGGCGAAGATTTCGGGTGCAGGAGAGGGTACAATAATAATTGAAGGAGTGGAAAAACTCCGCGGTACAAGACACTCAATAATTCCGGACAGAATAGTTGCGGCAACGCTGCTTAGCTGCTGCGCATCGACGGGTGGCAGAATAAAACTGAACCGAACTATTCCTTCACATCTTAGAGCGGTGCTTTCTATTTTTGAGGAATGCGGCTGTGATTTAGACATACAGGGCAGCAGTATAATAATGGATAGTCCGCACAGACTTACCGCACCCAAAATAGTGCGTACGATGCCATATCCGGGTTTTCCGACAGACGCACAGGCGCCGATTATGGCAATGATAGCAAAAAGTCGCGGAA
Source organism: uncultured Eubacteriales bacterium (assembly GCA_900315715.1). Lineage (GTDB taxonomy): Bacteria > Bacillota > Clostridia > Oscillospirales > Acutalibacteraceae > RUG592. Next base: position 7,196 of record ONAH01000023.1, on the reverse strand, counting down.
CAACATTGTTTGTGGAGAATATTTTTGAGAACAGGTATCTGCATGTCAGCGGACTTTTGCAAATGGGCGCTAACATTAAGGTGGAAGGAAGAGTTGCTGTATCGCAGGGAGTTGAGTGTATGCACGGTGCAGAAGTAGCTGCGATGGATCTCAGAGGAGCGGCGGCACTGATAACGGCAGGGCTTGGTGCGGAAGGTAAGACAATGGTTGACGGACTGAAGTACCTGGACAGAGGATATGAAGATATCGAAGTAACGCTGAGTGCGCTTGGAGGAGATGTCAGGCGTGTGTGACGTAAAGGAAGTGACAACGTGAGCAGAGAAAAAGGAAAAGAAAAGAATAGAACGCCCGGAAAGAAAAGCCGCAGCGAAAAATCTTCGTATAGATCAGCCGATGCGGACAGAGAACGCAGAAGGCGCAGAGATGCAGCAGAAAGCGAAAACGAATACACGATTTATGACAGGTTTGCAAATTTCAGTGAACCGTCGGAAACAAAGCCTCATCAGGACGATTATTTTAGCTCACACTACGGATATGTAGATACTCCCCGAAGACCAAGAGAGCGTACGGAAAAACAAAAAAATAAATCAAAAGCGTCAGACCACAGAGAACGCAATTATTACAAAGATACACCCAGGCCGAAGGAGCTAACAAGATCTCAGCGAAAAAAACGAATACGATTAAGCTATATTGTAACATTTTTTCTAATAGTATGTGTAGCGGTAATATTATCGTTTAATGTACTGTTTAAGACAAACGAGATAATAGTTGAAACTTCGGGCAATGTACCATATAGCGACAGCGAAATAATAGATAAGAGCGGACTAAAACTTCAGGGAAACATTTTTTCAGCAAGGAAAAAGGCAGCAGTAAAAAACATTGTGGATAATCTACCATATGTAGAGAATGCTGAGATTTCGTTCAAGCTACCCGGAACTCAGGTAATACGAATTGAACCTGCAATACCCTCATACGAAGTGGCTGTAAACGGCGGCTTTGCGATAATAAGCGAGAAAGGCAGAGTTTTGGAGATAAATCCAAGTCAGCTTCCAACAATACCTCTTCTCAAGGGTTTAAAAGTAACCGATACAGAGGTGGGAAAGTACATCAGTTTTGAGAAAGCGACAACTCAGCAGATACTTGATGAGGTAATAGCAAATATAAATGATAACGAAGTACCGTTGATTTATGGAATAGATATATCAAATGCTGCAAGTATAAATCTGAATTACGATAACAGGATAACGATATTGATCGGATTGCCGGAGGACGTTGGCTATAAGCTGAGGACTGCTATGGCAATAATAAACAATCAACTTGCCCCCAACGACAAGGGAGATCTTGATGTATCGTTGTCTAACGGTGACAGAAAAGCCTCATACTTTACTCCGATATATTCAAATACAGTATCGACAGAAAGTAGGGCAACAGCTTCACAGTCGTCATCATCTTCAGAAAATGAAGAATATACAGGCCCGACAACAGGCGTAAGAAAAGCAAATTCATCGAGTAGCAGCAGTACTTCAAGCGAAGAAACCGAATCGTATAATGAGGACGATAATTATGACGAGGAAGAAACGGTTTCGGAGAATATTACGGGAGAGTATGGAACAAACTACTATTAATAAACAAGGTTAAGACGGTTTTTTAAATAATAAAACGAATGTAACAAAGAATAATTGATACTTCAAGGAAAGAAAGAAATAGAAAGATTTTTGTTACAATATTGTAATTGTTGTATAAAAACGGTGTAATTTTTTAAGCGATATGTCGAAATTTTCTTAATTAATAAATTATTGTTGAAATTTCCGTGTAAATGTGATAAATTTATATAGTAGCATAGAGTATAGTTTTATTATACGGACAGATCGAAATAAAGGATCGTAAATTTCGGTGATTACACGTTAGGAGGAATATAAAATGGCTTTTCAGTTGGAAGAAGAGTATAACGGCAACCTTCCTGTTATAAAGGTAATAGGTGTTGGCGGAGGCGGCGGAAATGCTGTCAACAGAATGGTAAACAGTGCGGTTAAGTCCGTAGAGTTCATATCAATAAATACAGATGATCATGTTTTACAGTCATCGAAGGCAGATAGAACAATTCATATAGGTGCAAAGATAACACGCGGTAAGGGAGCAGGATCACAGCCTGCAGTCGGCGAGAAGGCAGCGATTGAGAGTACAGAAGAAATAGAAGACGCTCTCAAGGATACAGACATGGTGTTTATAACTGCCGGAATGGGCGGCGGTACAGGAACAGGAGCAGCTCCTATCGTAGCAAGAATAGCAAGAGAATTGAATATACTTACAGTAGCAATAGTTACAAAGCCGTTTGCATTTGAGGGCAAACGCCGTATGCAGCAGGCAGAGGCAGGTATTGATGAGCTCAAGCAGTATGTTGACTCACTTGTAATAGTGCCTAACGAAAAGCTCAAGAATGTAAGTACAGAGAAGATAACTCTTACAAACGCATTTGAGATAGCAGACGACGTACTCAGACAGGGCGTACAGAGTATTTCGGATTTGATTCTTATTCCGGGACTTGTAAACCTTGACTTTGCCGATGTAACTGCAGTAATGCAGAATGCAGGTCTTGCACACATGGGTGTCGGAGTTGCAACCGGAAAGGATAAGGCAGCAGAGGCAGCTCAAAAGGCAATCAGTTCACCGCTTCTTGAAACATCAATCCAGGGAGCAAAAGGTCTTGTTGTAAATATTACGGCATCTCCTGATATAGGACTTGACGAAATAGATATAGCTTCGTCTATGATAACAGAGCAGGCAGATGAAGATGCAAACATCATCTGGGGTGCTGTAATTGACGAATCACTTGATGATGAACTTCGTGTTACAGTAATAGCAACTGGATTTGGCGATGAGCATGGTAATACCGTAAGACCTGTTGCCCGCCCTAATAACGCTGTGTCTAAGCCAAAACCATCTTTTTCGAAAGACATTTCCTCAAATGAGCCACAGCGTAGAACGGTTGAGGTGAATACAAACGTAAACAGACAGAAGCAGACTCCGCCGGAATCTTCAAAGAAACTTGACGAAGAGGATACATTCTACGAGATAATGCAGATTTTCGGTGAGGATTAATAAATAAAGGATAATATGAACAGCTCCGATGGTAGATTTTGGAGCTGTTTTTTTGTTTTAAGTTTTCAAATGTGAAAAAGAATAAAAAACAAGGTTGCATTATTGTTTGATATGGTTTATAATTAAAATTACGTTCCATAACAGAAAAAATAAATTGAGGAGAGGGAATTTATTATGGAAAAACGTGGTTCATGGGGTTCACGCCTGACCTTCATCCTGGCATCGGTAGGTTCGGCAGTTGGACTCGGCAACGCATGGAGGTTCCCCGGTCTTGCAGCAAAGCACGGCGGCGGAACATTCCTGCTGGTTTATCTTGTGGCTATGCTTGTATTGGGCGTACCGCTGTTTATGATGGAGGTTGCAATCTCCAGAAAGCTTCGTAAGGGTGCAATAGAGTCCATGCGAGGCATTAACAAAAAGGCTGAGCCGATAGGCTGGGCGGCAACATCAAACGCATTTGTTATCGTTACATATTATTCGGTAGTATTTGCGTGGGTAATACTTATGTTCCTGAATTCATGGAGATTTGCATTTATGACACAGGACGGCGAAGCAGCTTCATCTCTGTATTTTGACCTTACAAAGACAACAAGAGCTATTTCCGGAAGTGATATACCCGGTCCTGTTCTAGCTTGTCTTCTGATTGCCTGGGGACTAATTTTCTACTGTATCAGAAACGGAGCAAACTCTGTAAGTAAGGTTGTAAAGTTTACAGTATTTGCACCTGTTGCACTTCTTCTTATAATGGCAATAAAGGGTTGTACGATGAGCGGTGCAGGAGAAGGTCTTGCAATGTTGTTTATACCTGATGTATCGGCATTTGGTGATCCGTCACTATGGGTTGACGCAATCGGTCAGGTATTTTACAGTCTGTCTATTATGATGGCGATTATGTTTGCATACGGTTCATATCTTGGTGATGACGCTAATGTTGTTGTTGATGCACTCATTATTTCGTTCTCAGATATGGCTGTAAGCATTCTTTCTGGTATCGTAATGTTCTCAACAATGGGCGGAACAGGCATGCTTGATAAAATAACTGACAGCGGTGTTGTAACAGCATTTAAAGTATATCCGCAGGCGATAGTTCATCTTACAAATATTGGCTGGCTTAACGCAGTATTCGGAGCGATATTCTATCTCATGCTGATTACTCTTGCGATTGACTCTGCATTCTCTATTGTAGAAGGAATCTCAGCATCTGTTTCGGATAAGTTCCACATTACGCCTAAAAAAGTTACAATTGCAGTATGTTCGATAGCAGGTCTTATTTCGCTTGTTTACTGTTCACAGGCAGGTCTTGCTTGGCTTGATATTGTAGATAACTGGACAAATCAGATAAACCTTATTATAATAGGTGTGCTTGAGTGTGTAGCAGTTGGTTGGGCATTTGACCTAAAAAAGGTACACGCTGAGATAAACCGTAACACTAAGAATGTAAAAGCACCATACTGGTGGTTTGCTTCTTCGGTAAAGGTAGTTTCACCTCTGTTGCTTGTAGCATTGTTTGTATGGAATATGATAGTGCTGTTCTCAAAGAACGGCGGCAGCTACGGCGGATATCCGATATGGGCGCAGGTAATAGCAGGCTGGATTGTATCTGGACTTGTATTTATAAGCGGATTTATCGCAAAAGCCGTTGTAAACAATATGAAGAAAAAAGGTTTTGTTGAAGATGAGGTTGTTTGGGATCAACCTGTTGCAAAAGCAGAGAAAACTTCTTCAGGAAAGTTAAAGAAGAATAAGAAAAAGTAAGTTGTAAAAAAGCTCTCACATAACGGTGGGAGCTTTTTTATGTGGATTATAGCTTAATTTGAAGATAAAAGAAAACGAGATACGTCTATTTGTAATTTTTGTACATAAATTTAAAGAAAAATTTCACTAAAAAAACAGCTTAATTAAAATTTATTTATTGCTTTTTTTTCGTGGGTTTGATATAATATGAAATGAGGTGGTAAGCATGAGTAATATCATTTTTAATAAGTCAGTTGAATTTTTGGCACAGATTGCATTGTTTAACGAGGCTTACTCAAAATCAGGCTTTGACGAAACTATATCCAAAAGATTGCTGGAGGCAGCGTCTGAAATGGGTACACATATAAATAAGTCTGTTTACGGTGATGATAAAACGGATTTTAACGAGCATTTACAGGAGGCACTCAAGGCGTCTGTCGAGTGTGTATATCTTCTAAAAACATTAAGTTCTATGAATTTGTTTCCGTATGACTATGTATATCTTATTTCACTTTTGCAGGATATTAAGAACGTGCTGATTGCGTCTATTAATGCAAATAAAACAAATACTGTTGCCGAAAGCAAGTGGAACAGATACAACAGTTCTAATTACTCACAATAATATTATTCATTGGCTATTTGAAGGATAAGCTGTAATCTTTGGATTACAGCTTTATTTTTTTGCTATTGTATTGAAAAAATATCGTAAAGTATCTTGACAAAACCGTTAATACTGTATATACTGTAAATATACAGTAAAACGTAAAGGTGATTGTATGCAGATAATAATAGATAACAGACGTGGAGTTCCGATATATGAGCAGATATATGACCAAATAAAGGGGGAGATAATCAGCGGAAAGCTAACACCAGATATGGCGTTGCCGTCGATACGCAGTCTTGCAAAAGATCTGAGGATAAGCGTAATTACTACAAAACGTGCGTATGATGAACTTGAACGGGACGGATTTATATATACAACTCCCGGAAAGGGTTGTTTTGTTTCGGGTACGAATATAGATATCATGAGAGAGGCAGTGCTTACTCGGATTGAAGAACACCTGACAGAAGCATTAAGACTTGGGAAGCCTGTGGGTGTTTCAGCAGATGAAATAAAAAGCATGATTGACTTGCTTATAGAGGAGAATTAGAGGAATGAATGTTTTGAAGTTTGAAACTATAAGAAAAAACTATTGTTCTATAAACTATGAACTCTTAGCTTTGAGTAAAACAGGAGGTAAATATGAAAAACGCATTTTCGGTGAATAACATCACAAAGACATACAAAAACTTTATGCTTGATAATATAACGCTGTCGCTGCCGACAGGCTGTGTTATGGGGTTGATCGGTGAGAACGGAGCAGGAAAAACAACGCTGATCAAAGTATTATACGGAGCGATACGCTCAGAGGGCGAACTCTCCTTACTTGGAGAAACCGACGTCAATAATATTTGGAAAGTTCGTCAAAAGGTTGGCATAGTACCCGATGAAGTACAGTTTCCGGTCTCGTTTAAGCTTGGGGAAATTGATCGAATGATGAATAAGTGCTTTAACGAGTGGAACAGCAAGATGTTCTTTGAGTATGCGGAAAGATTCGAAATCCCTGAGAATACAAAAATCAAGGATTTTTCGTTTGGTATGAAAAAGAAGATTGCAATATCAGTAGCACTTTCACATAATGCTGATTTACTGATATTGGATGAGGCTACAAGCGGACTTGATCCTGTTGTCAGAGATGAGTTTGCAGACATTATCTTTGAGTTTACAAGGGACGAAAATCATTCGGTACTGTTCTCCTCTCATATAGTTACAGACCTTGAAAAGCTGTGTGATTATATAGCGATACTACATAAGGGCAAACTGATGATGTGTGAGGAAAAGGATATTTTGCTTGACAGATACCGCAAAATCAGCTGTGCAAAGGAAGACCTTAAAGTCTATGACAGTAGGGATATATTGGGCAAACGTGTCACGCAATATGGTGTTCAGGCCATTGTCAAGACCGACGCTGTGAGAAATTGCGACAATGAAGAACCTACAACGATAGAGGATATTTTTGTACATATGATAAGGGGGGAAGAAAAATGAGGGCAGTATTTTATAAGGATATTAAACAATCGGCTGTTTGGATAGCGATGATATGTATCACATTTATTATTATGGTGTGTGTTCTACCCATGTATTCTTTTAGATTTCTTTTCAGCTATTGTACCTGGATGCTGTTTATTATACCTTCAACGATAGCTATGTCCGATACGCAGGAAAAAGTTGACAAAATGTACAGCATAATGCCTATTAAACCAAATGCTCACATATTGCTTAGATTTCTGTATATTTCAGGAGTTGAGGCGGTTACAACGGT
>ONAH01000028.1 GCA_900315715.1 uncultured Eubacteriales bacterium | reverse complement strand
TATCAATCTCAAAAAGCTTGATAGTAAACAAAGTAAAGCGGCAGATGTTGACGGAGATAATAAAGTCACAAATAAAGACGCAATAATCATTCTGAGATTCACTATCAATATAAAAGTGAAATATCCGATAGGAGAACTTGTATAATACAAGAAGTACTCAGCACGAATTAACAAATATCATTAAGTGAAGGAACAGGACACTCACAAGTAAGTGGGTGCCCTGTATTTCGAAATAATTTGTAGAAGATAAAATGTAATTTACGGCCATATGTCTGTATTTTGATATCCAAATGTATAAAAGAATATGCTGAAGTACTTATAAGCATGTTTATAAGTACATTAAGACATAGAAGAAATAATAAATTGATAATATTGGGAGTAATAAGGATTAGACTTATTGAAAGAGGTGAAAATATGTTAATACTGGGTTCGAATGGATTTAGTTACACACAAATTCGCCAGAAAATTGGTGAACACATACCGGATAGATCTGGGAATATGCTTATTATTCCACTAGCTAGTATGTTTGAAAAAGAAACCGGGCAAAATGAAAAGGACAATGCAGCATTACTTGATTTTAAGGAAGAAAACATATTTGTTTTTGATGAAGTTGAGCCGGAAGAATATTTAAAAAGAAAGTATGACTATATTGTTGTTCTTGGCGGAAACACCTTCAAGCTGCTGCATGGCGTAAGGAAATACAAGCTTGACAGATTTATAAAGCAGCAAGTAGCAGATGGTGCAATCTATATTGGATTTTCTGCAGGTGCGTATCTTGCTTGTAGGAATGTTGAATATGTAAAAAATTTTGATGATAATAATCATATCACAGACGGAGATTTTACTGCGTTAGGTTTGACAGACGAATATGTATTATGTCACTTTGATTATAGGGGAATAGAGGAAATCAAGATGTGTCGATTATTTCTGGGAGACGAGACTAAGATGATTACGATAAATGAAGATCAGCTAATTGTTTTGCAATAACTCTATATTATCTAAGGAGACGTTTATTGTGGTAGATATTTCATTAAGCAGATCATTATCTATTTAAGGAAACTCCGCATATATCCCGAATACTTTAATCCCACAAGGTATGTTGCCACGCTATACTCTGTAATACTGTGCGGTGTTGCCTAATATTGCTTTTGGTTACGATAAATAATATTGATATGAAATTATCTATATTATAAACATTATATTGAATGATAATTACAGATGAGATCTGCTGTATTGCGACAGTAGATCTCTTTTCATATAATAAGAAAAACTTGATAATAGATTTCAGAAACAATAAAAAATGATAATAAAATGTGTTCCAATATAAAACATAAGACATCAATGAATAATGGTGAGATTACAATTATGAATTAATAAAAGACCAGTCCCAAATATAGTGTGCTATTCCAAAAAGATAAATGAAAAATATATTACATTTTTTAAACAAAAAATTAGAAAAAAAGAAAAATTATGATGTTATTGTACGCAATATGTGCTATAATAATAAAAAAACAAGTTATGCTAAACTAATTCTTAGAGATAATTTAGTATTATATTGTTTCAAATTAGTAAATAATAGTCAGAAACTAATATTTATCAAGCATATAAAGAGAGAATAGTATCAACGTTAACCATATATTCTTTTATTTTGTGAACATTGACGGTAAAGAAATGGATTCTAATAACGGAGGTGATTTTCTGTACTATTGCATAAGAAACGCAGATATGATAACAATGCAGTTTGTGCTACGAACAGATAGAATTAATGTATATTGCCTAAGAAATGTAAAAAATAGCTTAGTAGGAAAGGAATATTGATAAAAAAATGAAAGCATTAAAATCAGCACTTGTAATTTTAATAGCGATAGCTATAATAGTATCATCGGCGGCCTGCACTGGTACTACAAATGGAGAGGGTTAAATGGTCACAGTACCGGGTAACGGAAAATGGGTGGATTCAAACCTGAGAGGAGAAGTTACTGCCGAGTCGAACCCACGTCTGCAAGACGATTTTGCGGCATGGGCAAAT
>ONAH01000017.1 GCA_900315715.1 uncultured Eubacteriales bacterium | reverse complement strand
TTCCCGAAAGCAGTTCTTCTGAAGGTTCTTCGTCATAATCGCATAACCACTTTGCAGGAATTTTATTCAGTATTTTGCAGCCAAGCGGTCCCAGCACAAAAGCCAAAACCGCATGGACTGCAATAATCACAATACTTATAGCGTTAGTCATATCAGCTTGCTGAATCAGTTGCTTCAGTTTCAACAACAGGCTCAACACGCTCTGCCTCATTGTAGTAATACAAATAGATTACCATATTAACCTGAAGGTCGCCTTCTTTAAATTTAAGGTTATCACTAAGTTCCTGATCAGTTGCAAGAGTAGCGGCATTAAGGTTCTTTACATAATAGCAGCCGACAGCCTCTTCCTCTATCGATTTAAGTACCTTAAGCAATGTTTCAGGTGAAGTATATCCCTGAATGGTAATTTGCTGATAATAAAGCGGTGATCCGGTAAAGCTCATTGCTCCGTTAGGATCCGGTTGACCTTCTGCCTTTACAAATGATGAAATAAAGAAATCTGTTTCACGAATCTTTGCTTCAATATCCTGAAGTGATGAATTCGCATCAATAAACATTTCCTTACGGAACTCATCCCATTGTGTCTGGAGCTGATCAATATTCTTTTCGATATTTGCCTGATCCGCTATTGCGTCTTCATACATCTTGATCTCTTCCAATGCAGCCTGATGATCTGCATCCATCTGCGGTTTCTTGTTCTTATAAGGCATATAAACCGCGGGAACAAATATAATTCCGATTAGCAGAACAATAGCTATTGCTACGGCAGCACCGGGTATTTTATTACTTTTCTTAGCCATTTTTTATTCCCCCTTAGCCGATTCAAGCATTGCGTCGTAATTGGTACCTCTGCTTATGTCAGTACCGAATCCACTGTTTTCCTCAGTTTTTTCTTCCGGCTTTGCCTTACCAACAATTTCAAATGTATGAACAACAGAGTAAATATCCTTTGCAGGCTGTGCCATTGCACTCATGCTCTCAAGAATATTAAAGAAACCGTTTGCAATAATATCATTTTGAAGATCTACGTACTCTTCAAGGCTCTTTACTTCAAATGTTGTTGTAATCTGGTTATCATCACTATTTACTACATAGCTGTTTACAAATTCTACATTTTCTGTAAGCTGCTTAAATACCTCATCAAGAGTATATTCAACGTATGCATTCGGTGATGGCAGTGCCTTTTTATCCTCTTCTACATGATCTATATTATATTGTAGTTCCTTTTGCTTTGCTAATATTTCTTTAATCTTATCATATTTTTCAGAATGTAGCTTTGCTTCATCGTTCATCTTACGAACCTCAAGTCCGTATGATTTCATTCCGATGAATGCCATAAGTCCAACTGCAATTACAACTACACCTAAGGCTACCATGTTTACAAGGCCTGCGTTTACAGAACCTAGATCTACCTTCTGACCGCCTGTTATAATACCCAGGTTGTTCTCATTCTGAGAACCGCTGTTTACTAAGTAAAGATATGTATAGAAACATGCTGTCTTATATCCTGCCTCATCAGCTTCTTTTGTGATCTGAGGCACATTAGTAAGAGATGTAAACGAATCTGAAATAAGATTAATTTCATCGGCAGCAACATTGATTGTTCTGACATGCTTTAGCACGCCCGGAATATATGCTGCAAAATCGCTGACATATATTCTGTCAAGCTCAATTCGACAGCTAAGCAGAACCATTCTCAGATTTCTTACGATTTCATTTGAGATATTATCAAACATCTGACGCATTTCTCTTCCTGCCTGTGCAGAATTACATTTCTCTGAGATTCCTACGCCGTACTTTCTTATAACCTCAAATGCCTCCTCCAGGGAACAATTCTGGTCATTTGCGAATGTATTTACGATATCTCCTAAAGGCAGTGGGAACGAATGTACATAAACAGGTGTACCGTTCTGCATTACCAGCAATCTTGCCGAACAATAATCCAGGCTTATGAGAGCTACTGATGTATCATGACTATATATTCCTGTCTGTGCCATCTTTATCATGCTTACGGTCGGAGGGATAAGCTTCCAAAGATTAAGCGACTGCTCTCTGAATGCCGACTTGAGTTCCTCAACATACGATTTTGGCATTATATACACATTTGCGCTAAGCTGAGCATTCTCTTCCGGCTTCTGATAACCCGAACCATACTCACAGTTTATCAAAGAGTAATTGCTTATATCGTCGTTGATAAGTGCCTTTGCTTCGTTCTGTGCGAATATTTTAAGAAATTTTTCTTTTGCAGGCGTATGCTGATACTCCTGGCTTATTACCTGATCACCCTCAGCACAAAGAATTACATCTTTAATGTCTATCTTTGCATTACGCATTGCCATTTTTACAACATTTGCAAAATCTCTCGGAAAATTCCATGCCTGACCTTTGAGGTTCTCCGGCAGGAATACTACAAGAGGCTCTTTAAACGTTACTTCGTAATCAGGCTTTTTTGCATTACGATCGCTGCCGCTGCTGACAAATGCCTTGCCCGATTCAGCGGGAGTTATTGAAACATAATACTTTGATACCTGTACAATTACATATTTCATCTTGTGACTGCACCACCCTAATAAAAAAATTCCGACCAATTTTAATGGCTTATTCGAATTTTTTCTTCGAATTAACCACGCTATGATACGTTATAATTATACAATAGGTATGGTACCATTTTCAATGCAAATAATTGTACAAATTATACTCAAATTTCTGTGCAATATTGCTTTATTGCTAATAGAGTACACCTGCGTATTTATTTTTTTTGTATTATTTTAATACTTTTTTATCCGTTTACCGGACATTTAATGGCATTTGTGTAGTATTTATTTCTATCAAGCTATCATATCTATTATGTATTTTTTTAACTAATTTGTATTCATCATCTGCGCTATTTATTAGTGATTTTACCGTCAATGTCGAATGTTATCTGAAATTTTTGGTCAACATATTGAAAACAAATATTTCTTCTGATATAATTACATCAATTGGTAAGGTATAAGTCCTATAGCAACATATTTTATATTCAACATAAGTGCATATGAATTATGAACGGAGGTTGGTTTTATGAATAAGGCAATGAAAGAATTTTACTTGAAGAATAACAAAAAAGGTTTTACTATGGTGGAGCTTATCATTGTTATTGCGGTTCTTGCTATTTTATGTTCAATAGCCATTCCGCTTGTTGGAACGGTTATCAGAGCTTCTCAGCTCAGTACTATGGAAAGTGATTCCGTTACTGTTGAATCCGTTCTCACAGCTGCTCTTGTAGATTATGAGGCAGGTAACAAGAACGCTCAGTACAACAGTGCTCCTGCAACCGGTTCTACTAAAGTAAAAGATATATTGATTGAAAATAACATTGACGACATTGATTTTTCACGAAACATTGGCGGTGTTATGTACTATATGACATGGAAAAACCGCAAGCTTGAAATTACAAACAGTCCCACAAATTCACTGTCAGATACTATGACACTTTACGATTTAAAAACAGCATAAATAATACATTACCAAAGATCTCAGCAGTCCATCGTGATTGCTGAGATTTTTTCATCACTTAAAAAAGCGGAGATATGGTATTTCTTACTATATCTCCGCTTTTATTTTTCATTACAACTCAGAGAATACTTCTCCAAGACCTTTGTTTATTACAATATCAGCATATCCATCAAACGGAGTAGTAGATTTGTTTATTAAAACTATCTTGCCTCCTCTGAAATAGCTTATATAACTGCTTGCAGGATATACCGACAACGATGTTCCGCCGATTATCAGCAAATCGCCGTCTGTCAGTGCTTTTATCGCACCTCTGACAACCTTTTCGTCCAACGGTTCCTCATATAGTACCACATCAGGTTTAATTAGCCCGCCGCACTCACAGAGAGGTACCCCTTTTGAGTTAAATACGTCTTCCGGTCCATGAAAACGTTTGCACTTTAAGCAGTAATTTCTCAGTACGCTGCCATGAAGCTCATATACTTTCTTTGAACCCGCTTTCTGATGAAGTCCGTCAATATTCTGAGTTATCACTGCCGACAGTTTACCCTGTTCTTCTAACTCTGCAAGTTTATAATGAGTTATATTCGGCTCATATTTCAGTGAATTCATCTTGTCTTTGTAAAACTTATAGAACTCCTCTGTCTTACTGAAAAAGAAAGTTCTGCTCAATATCTCCTCCGGCGGATAATCGTACTTCATATTATACAAGCCGTCTTTACTCCTGAAATCAGGTATTCCGCTTTCTGTTGATACTCCTGCGCCTCCAAAGAATACTATTTTTTTGCTCTGTTTAACAAGGGTTTTTAATTCAGCTATTCTATCGTCCATGTTGCCTCCTCCTCTTTTTCAAAAATATAATCGTAGGTTACCCTTGAAATATCAACAACAGCATCTATCGGTATCTGATAATCAGATACACCGTCTGCCATCACTGATATAATATACGGATACTTTGTGTAAACTATGGCTACATCATTTTGAACGTCTTCAAGTTCACCCGTCTTATTTGCCGTACGAACATTTGCGGGAACTCCTGCGGGAATTTTCAGCTTTCTGTCCTGCTTTCCCAACAGATGTAGCATTTCCTTCGAATGGTCAAACTCACCCTCATATATCATATGCATAAGTTTTCCCATATCCTCTGAAGTCGTATAATTATCGTTTACATTATCTTCCATGCTCATTAATCTGCCCATAACGGTATTTGTTAGTCCATTCTCTTTACAGAATTCATTGACCTTCCTCAGTCCTTCTTTATAATCTCCTCTGCCAAGCATCTTGATTATTGTGTCAGCGGCTTCGTTGTCACTTATTACAATCATATCCTTCATCAATTCATCTACATCATAATAATCTGAATATTCTTTTTTTAGTTCGTCGTATTCTTCGTAAGCTTTACACATTACACATAGCTTTATTACGCTTGCAGCCTGCATTTTTTTCTGATTTATACTCAGTACATCTCCTGTCTTTGGTATCACGATATATACAGACCACTCTCCGCCTACACTTTTCTTTACCTCATTTATTACGTCCTCTATCTCAGGCTGCAAATCTTCAAGTGGTATGCTCATACCTTCTTCTGTCGCAGTCTTTACAGTCGCCTCAATGATCTCTGTGTCACTGTCACTGTCAGAAAGCTGTATCACGTCAGGCTTATTTATCGAAACGATTACTGCCAAGACAACCGATATTATTACTACTGTAACAAGCGTTCCTATTACTGCATATATTATTCTTTTCTTCTTACTCACGAATATAACCCCTTTACACACCTTGCTCAGACATGTTATTTGTCTGCTTATCCCTTTGGAACTTCTCTACCTGCATCATAACCGCACACTCTATTCTCTTTTTAAAGAGCTTGCAACCGTATTCATATACTCCTGTTATTGAACCTGTCGCATGGTAAGAGTTAGCTGCACAGCCTCCGCTGCAATAGAGTTTTGCCCAACAGTCACGGCATTCAGGTCTTGCGTAAGCGTTGCACATTTTGAACTCATTTCTTACTTCTTCATTAGTTACTCCGTCCCAGATATTTCCAAGGCTGTATTTCTCATCTCCTACAAACTGGTGACAAGGAAACAGCTCACCCCACGGTGTTACTGCCATATACTCCGTTCCCGAACCACAGCCTGCTATTCGCTTATATATACACGGGCCTGCTTTGAGATCTACCATATAATGATAAAATGTAAATCCTTTGCCCTCTTTATCGCGTCTCAGCATCTCCTTAGCAAGCAGTTCGTACTGATCAAACAATATAGGGAGATCTTCCTCAGTCAACGCATATGGATCGTCCGGCTTACATACAACCGGTTCCATTGACAGCTCAGTAAATCCCAAGTCTGCCATATGAAAAATATCGTTCGTAAAATCCACATTATTATGTGTAAACGTTCCTCTCATATAATAGCCTCTGTCGCCGCGTTTCTCTATAAAGTGCTGAAACTTCGGTACTATCATATCGTAACTGCCCTTGCCGTTTACAGTTTTTCTGAGATTATCGTGTATCTCTTTTCTTCCGTCAAGACTTAGTACAACATTATGCATTTCTTTATTTGCAAAATCTATTACATCATCATCAAGCAATACGCCGTTTGTTGTGAGAGTGAAGCGAAATTTCTTTTTATGCGTTTTCTCAAGCTCTCTGCCGTACCTTACTATTTCCTTAACTACCTCCCAATTCATAAGAGGTTCTCCGCCGAAGAAATCCACCTCAAGGTTTGTTCTTGTTCCTGAGTTTTCTATTAGAAAATCAAGCGCACGTTTACCAACTTCCGGCGACATAAGCGCTCTGTCTCCGTGGTACTTGCCTTGGCTCGCAAAGCAATACTCACAGTTAAGATTGCAGGTATGCGCAACGTGCAAACACAGTGCCTTTATAACCGTATTTCTGTTTTTAAAATCGAATGCTCTATCTGCATACAGGTCATCGGTGTAAAGCTTTCCGTAATGTCTTAATGTTTCGATATCGTCAAATAGTTCGTCAAGGTCCTTTTCCGTTACGTCCTCTTTATCGGAATACTTTTCTAAAATATAGCTTTTTACCTCTTCTTTAGTGTGGTTCTCATACATACTGATAACATCATATGCCACCTCGTCAACAGCGTGTACACTTCCGCTATATGCATCTATTATTATATTATAGCCGTTCATTTTATAACAATGTAACATAAAACTATCCTCCGTTCATAAAAAAAGAAAGCCGTTTATGGTATAAACGGCTCTGTCACAGCCGCAAAATCAATTACGGCTGTGTGTTAATTCATCTTCTGAATTACTTCTCGCTCATGCACTTTTCGCACTGCTGGTTAGCAACGCCGCAAGATGTCTTGCAAGCTGACTGACAAGAAGTCTGGCACTCACCGCAACCGCCTGTCTGTACACTCTTCTTAAGGTCACGAGTTTCAATAGTCTGAATTCTTTTCATAAACGGATAACCTCCTTTACAATTTAACATTTTCAGTTTATCACAAATCAACCTTATTGTCAACGAATTTATAAACTTCATCAAAAAATCACGTTATCATACACATATATACCACTGTCCTGTTCGTGTATTCGTGTGTAGAGATATCGAATATCTCAATATTGCCATACAGTCTGCGGCGGTAACTCTTCCGTCATCATTTACGTCCGCCAGTATCATTTGTACGTCATCGTTGAATTTTACAAGAGAAATTGCACACCTTTGAACAAGCAGAGCGTCTGAAGCTGAAATCTTTCCGTCCATATTCACATCTCCATACATATATTTTTCCGGATCCGGAGTATCTGTTTCTGTTTCAGTATCTGTTTGCGTATCTGTATCGGTCACCGTATCGGTTTGTGAAGTAGTATCGGTTTGTGTATCGGTTTCGGTTACCGTATCGGTTTGTGAAGTAATATCGGTTTGCGTATCAGTTTCGGTCACTGTATCGGTTTGTGAAGTAGTATCGGTTTGCGTATCAGTTTCGGTCACTGTATCGGTTT
>ONAH01000163.1 GCA_900315715.1 uncultured Eubacteriales bacterium | reverse complement strand
AGGAACGATGATTATGAAACGACAAGACTATATTTCTTGGGACGAATATTTTATGGGTGTTGCCCTGCTTGCCTCAAAACGCAGTAAAGATCCCAATACTCAGGTAGGCGCTTGCGTTGCCGACAGCAACAACATTATTCTCTCCACAGGTTATAACGGTTTTCCGATAGGCTGCTCAGATGACGAATACCCATGGAACCGTGAGGGCGATGATACCAAGTATCCTTATGTAGTTCATGCTGAGCTTAACACCATTCTGAATGCTAACGGAAAGAATCTTCGTGGTTCACGAATTTATGTATCGCTTTTCCCATGTAATGAGTGTGCTAAGGCTATAATTCAAGCAGGAATCAAGGAGGTTGTATATCTGTCAGACAAATACAGTTCCTCTCCCGCTACTATCGCTTCTAAAAGAATGTTGTCTTCCGCAGGTGTAAAAATCCGACAGCTTCAACCTTCAATAGACGTACTTAAAATTAACTACAAAACAGGAATACAGCAATGATCATTTCTACAATTATTCAAACCGCCTGTTTTATTACGATAATTTTTGAACTACTTGATATTTACAAGTTCCTTCACGGCTGCAAAAAAGTACGGTGTACCGTTGTTTCCAGCAAAAAAATTGTCAAACGAAAACACGGATTTCTTGTTGACGAATACTACAAAACAAGAGTATCCTTCAAAAACAACAGTGAAACCGCAAAAGCCGTTCTGCGCACAAGTACCTTCTGCCCTAACGGACAACAAATCAATTGTTACTACCACACCGATAAGCATATCATCTTCCGCAGACGTGACCTCAGAAAGAATATTAAGTCTTCCTCTCTCATTCTCCTTTCAATATGCGTATTGTTTGTTGTACTAAATTCTGTCTTTAGTCTTGCGGTTATCGGAAAAATCATTCTTGACAACATTATAACTATTTTCACATGGGGACTTACTGCTGTTTTCTTCATCATTGGTACATTTCTTATTGTTTATGCTATTTACGCAATTAAATCTTACAAGGACAAAGATATTATTAAAATCACTGTTGTTGTTGAAGATGTTATCATGAAAACAACCCGTGACAATGAAAACAGACAATACTCTTACTACCCAATATACTCATACCAATATAATGGCATACAGCATACGGTGCGTTCAAAAACTAAATATCCCGCTCCGCCTGCAAAAGGCAGCCGCAAAACAGTGTTTCTCAACAAAAGAAAAAGCAGTATTGTTGAGTATAGCGAAGCCGGTAAATCTCTTACAGAGGGTATATGTTTTTATTTAATCGCCGCCTGTTTTATCGCTGTTAAATGGTTTCTGATAACTCCTCTATTATAACAACTAAGCACCCTTTAAATTCCTAAAGGGTGCTTTTCGTTTTTTGCAAAACAAAAAAGGTACAGTCCACTTTGTGAGGCTGTACCTTTTCATATGTATCATATTATCTTTATTATTCTTTTTACTTGCGTCGTGGACGTCTGACAGGATTTTCCGAACCACGCTTAAGCGAAGAAATCTTTTCATCGCTTGTCTGCTTGAATTTTGACATCATATCCTCAAAAGAAGTGGGATTTTCGCTCTTCTGCCATACGAAATCTCCAGGTGAATTTCTGCTCTTCATAGTTGGACGTGGAGCCTGCTTTCTGTCACCGCGGTTGTCTGAATGTCTGTCCTTTTGTCCTTTGTTAAACGGTTTCTTCGCATTACTCTCAGGGTTTTCAGATAATTTTTTTATTGATAAGCTGATCTTACCGTTTTCGTTAATTCCAATAACCTTTACCTTTACCTGATCTCCTTCCGACAGAAAGTCCGAAACGTTCTCAACATATGTATTGGATATCTCCGAAATGTGTACCATACCGGATTTACCCTCTCCAAGATCTACAAATGCTCCGAACTTTGTTATTCCTGTTACTCTGCCCTCTAAAATACTTCCTACTTCAATTTGCATAAAACATAATGCTCCCCTTTTATAAAACTAAATCTGTAATAAGCACGTTGTGCATTATTCCCCCGCAATATTGATGAATACTCTTTCGCCCTGTTTTGAATAGTCAAATTCCTCTCGTGCAACTCTCTCTATATATGCGTCGTTTTCTTCACCGTCAAGATTATATATTTCGTTAAGCTCGTCGTTTTTTACTTCCTGCAGAAAAATCTCGTTTTGTATCTGTGAAAGTTCCTCTTTCTTCTCAGCAATCTTTAACTGCTGATTTACAAGAGTTACAACCGCATATAGAGTGAAAATCGCAAGTGCCGTACTAATTACAGCTAAAGTACCTTTTGACATTCTCTTCTTTTCTTTTCTTTTCACGTAACATCTCTTCCCTTAAAAAAAGAATTATTTACATATTGGATTATACACCAAACAATACACCCTTTGCAAGTATAATTTAAAAATAATCAAAATTTTTTTCATGTTTCCTCTTTAACCGACATAACATCCTTTGTTTTCAGTTCTGTTATACTTCCTTGTGAAAAATCAGCCTATCGCATTGGGTATGTGATTTTCGTTCTGAGTTTGAGATCCTCTGCAATCCCTTACACAACCCGTTACTTACCCGTCCGCCAATTTTCACCAAAAACTTTGCCGCTCTTCCCAGAAGCTTAAATACTAAACCCGTAACCATTCCAACAGAAAATCTGTACGACAACAATCCGAAGATATGCCCGATTATCACAAACACCCTGAAATGCCCGTTTACGGTCAGCAAGGAAAACACAAAGCACATTACCGAACAGCCCGACATAAACAATATATCCTGTATAATAAAAGCCCGCTTTGAGTTAAATCCTATGTTCCTTAACAGCCTGAAAAAATCGTACCACACGCCTAACCCTAATCCAAAAACAAACGCATAATAAAAGATTTCTGCCTGTTCATATACAGATAAATGCACTCATACCGCCTCCGCTCATCGGAACAGTTTTCTGAATATGTTTTCTGATGGTCTGTTGTCTGTATATGTAAGCGAAAATATATTTCCGTCTATCATCAAATCTCCGCTCTCAACTGACAGCTTGGTAATATTAAGCCCTGCCCCTTGTACGGTAAGCTGTCCGTAATCGGTATATGCCACGACACATCTTTCGTCAAAACTTTCTACATCATTTACTCCTGTCAGTGCAAGTCTTTCTCTGTTTTCAAGCGTCACAAGATTAGGTTTTCTTTTAGTCTGTTCTGTCATTACCGTCACTCCGTTTTGCATATAGTTTATACATCTTATGCAAAACATAGCGTGTTTATTCTTTCAAATAATCTTCAAGCTCCTTAGGCATATATCTTACTCCTCGAACTGTTGTTACTCCGAACTCCTTCATTTTTGATAAAGGACACTTTTTTCTGTCTATATACTCTAATATCTCTATCTTCATCAAACTTTTTATCGTAAGTGAGCCTTCTTTATAATCATAGGGAATATCCGTCTGTGTTACTATACATTTGTACCGTATCGCCGAAACAGGTGCACCTACATATATATAGACTATATCGCCCTTTTTTATTCCTTTTCCCTGCTTCCAGACCTGCGAAGTCCCTTTCGCAAACTCTGTTTCTATATCGTAATGCTTAGGGTTTGAGGGGACAATAAAACCTGTTCCACGGTTTCCTTTTCTGTCTGTCAGACGCTTGCTCTCTCTGAGCAGTTCCATTACCGTTTCGTCGGTTTCTGTATCGTCAAGCAGTACAGAAAGCCAGCTTTCCTTATTCATATGGTAACATTTGTATATTCCGTCATGCAGTAAAAGTTCCGGAATTTTTTCTGGTACGGATTTAAGATTCAGTATCTCTACCATTACGGTTTTATCAGACGGTTTTTTTGTTACCTTATTACGGCTTACGTTCATAACAAGTCCATACCATTTTTTGTTTGAACTGTTTCTGAACACACCGTATGTTGGCGCAGTAGAAAAAGGATAATCAGGTTTTTCTCCATACTCCTCCAGTACCATTTTTGCTATCCTGTTACTCTGGTCAAATATAAACGGCATTTCGGTACAGCATGATTGTCTTATCTCACTTAGCAAACTGCTGTACTCCTCCCTCACTCTGCCGACAAACTCCCCTGTCCTGTGAGGATTCCTGAAAGCATCATACTCTTCGCCGGTATTAAGGTCTATGACTACTCCTGTAAATACACCGCTTTCGTCTGCCGTAATCTCTGCGCGAAACTCCCCCGACAGCAAAACTCTGCTGTAACAGTATCTTCCGTTTGACGGAGTAAAGCCAAACTCCAAAAGCTTTTTAATATCGGTTTTTGAACGTTTAAACGCTTCACTCTCAAAACTCATTCTTTACATCTCCTTATTATAGATATCAAAGGTCTGCGTATTCATATTCTATTATTTCAGACTTATACTTTGAGCCAGCTACATGCTTTCTAAACTCTCTCCTTAAGCTTCAGTATTCTCCTTACACTTTCGTCAAGTCTTTCCTGCGTTATTTCTCCGCTGTTTACGGCGCTTAAAACACCCTCATAAGCTTCATAAAAATTCTGCGGAGTAAGCAGTACATCGCACCCTGCTTTAAATGCCATTACTGATGCTTCGCTTGCTGAGTATTCATTTGTTACTGCGCCCATAGCAAGAGAGTCGCATATTACTACACCGTCAAACCCCAACTCTCCTCTGAGCTTTTCCGTAATTAGTTCATACGACATAGATGCTGGCAAGGTGTCATCTGTAATATTTGGCAGTGTGATATGTGCAGTCATTACAGCGTCGGTAACATCTATATTCTCAGCAAAAGGCACAAGTTCTGCTTGCTTCAACTCCTCCCATGTTTTCTCCACTGAAACATAACCCGAATGTGTATCTGCGGTTGTATCTCCATGACCGGGAAAGTGTTTCAGCGTACTTTTTACACCATGATTATGAAGTCCGTCAACATATGATCGTACCATTTTTGAAGCAAGCTCCGGTTCAGAACCAAACGAACGGTTTCCTATTACTATATTTTCGGGATTAGTGTTTAGATCGGCAACAGGCGCAAAATCCCACATTATTCCGTATTCGGCAAGGTATTCTCCGATAGTGTTGCCCGCCGAATATGCATTCGACGTATCTCCGGTATTTCCAATATCCTCCATTGCGTCTATTAGCGGTAAGTCAAAAGCAGGATTCTGTGCAAGTCTTGTGACAATTCCTCCTTCTTCGTCAACTGCTATCAGAGCATCTGTCTTTCCTATTGAAACAAGGTCATCTGTGAACTCCAAAAGCTGTGAAGGAGTATCTATGTTTTTTGCAAAAAGCACAAACCCTCCGACCGGGTACTGCGTATACATATCCCTCATTCGTTCGGATACAGAAAACACGCCTTCGTTATCTTCGCCCATTATCGCTTCATCGTTTAAATAGCTGTCGTCAATCAGCTGTTCAGGACGTATAAAGAAAAGCTGTCCGACTTTTTCCTCTGTCGTCATTGACGTCAGAAGATTATCGTAAATTTCTGTGTCATTAGTGGTAGAAGCGGTTTGATTGCTCTGAGTGCTTTCTGATGTTATTTGATATAATATCTCATCAGTATCGTTGTTTGATACAGTTTCAGTTGTGTTTGTCCTTTCTGTACAGCCACATAATATTACAGCGACTAAAGCAATAAATACTGTAAGATTACGTTTTAAATATATTATATTCATATTGCTTCTCACTCCTTATTTATATTTATAATTATATCACATTCTTCTGTTATATACAACGGTAGAAAATAGCGTTACAATTACAAAAAACTATATTAAAAACGCAAAATAAGATGAGATTTGTATTTTTTTAAAAAAATATTGAATTTTTATATTTTAAGTGTGATATTTCTTACTGTTTAATCGTATATAAAGTGAAAGGCCTTCACAGAGAGATACACATCCGAAGGAAGTGAATAAGTTGGATAATATGGAGTATCACAGACTCGCCTCGAAATATCTTCCCACTGTCTATAAAGCAGCTGTTAACTGTTGCAGAAATAAAGAAGATGCCGACGACGCAGTACAAAATACTTTTCTGAAGCTGCTGAAAACTGACACCGTTTTTGAGAGCGACGAACATGTCAAGAGCTGGCTTATCAGAGTAGCCGTAAACGAATGTAAGACTATGTTCCGCTCGTTTGGCAGGAAAAAGGTTACGTCTTTAGAAGAACTTGAAACAGAGCCATCATACACGGACGACCACTGTGGATAAGAACTGTCCACACTTTTGGATAAACTTCCTTATAATTACAGAGCAGTCCTTCACCTTTATTATTATGAAAACTTCACGGTGACGGAGATTGCACAAACACTCGGTATCTCACAGACAGACGTTCAGACACGATTAATGAGAGCAAGAAAAAAGCTGGAAAAAATATTGAAAGAGGAGGCGTGGATATGAACAGATATGATAAGGTTGACAGCAAAATGAGAGAACTGTACGCTAACAAATTCGATAATATGACTACGCCCGTAGATTTGTCAAGAAAGTGCTTAATATGAGAAATATAGATACATCAACTAAAAAGAGAATTCGCACATCAATAAAGGTTGCTTTTGCAGTTGCAGCTGCGGCAGCTATCGCAGTAGGAGGCTGCGTTATTACATTCGCTTCAAGAGGTTACAAAGGTCAGTATCAGACAGCGTATCTAGACGGCAAAGAGGTTTCCGCACGCTACGGTCAACTCAACGACCACGGCTGGACATTTGAAGTAAGAGATAACGGTATCTCCTACAACGTCTGGCTTGAAGGAGATTACACTCCCGATCAGGACACTCTCTACATCTCTGATATGGGCGATTATATGATTGCTTGTATAAACGAAGAACCAACACTTAACTTGTATGACAGAATTGCAGACTCTCCTTACGGTGAATTTGTAGAAGACGAAAACGGTTCTTACATTGCTGTTCCCGTTATCGTAAAAGGAGAGCAGCTCAATACAATGAAATTAGATCTTACCTATGATGAGAGTGACGGAACTAAAGACGGCTTAGTTAACGACAAATTTGAGAACCCCAATCGTGATGACTTTATTATCACATCTTACACAGTAGGTCCCAAAGGTGAGATCATTTATTCTTTCAAGGGTGACGATGACGGTGATGAGGCTATAGAAATGCTTTGGGGTCTTATCTGGGGAGAGGAAACACAAGAAGCCATTGAACAGTATGCATCAGAACAATAATACCCATTACTCAAACCTACCACATAAAGCTTGATATAATTTTTTGCAAGCTGATATTCAAAAAAGGGGTGAACCTACGACAGCGGTTTACCCCTTTTAGTTTTTTTCAGTTCATAGTTGTTATTCCAAAATCTATTTTTTCTTGAAATACTATCTTTGAACTAACTCCTCGTTCAGAAAACTCACAAATGTGTTACCCTTATTTTGTCAAACGTTATACCCGTCTGTCCGATTACTATATCTTTTATTGCTATCAACGTATCGGATTTTAATTCCTGCCCGGTTACCACAATACTGCATTCTTCATTCTGTATGAATGCTACACAGTCATCAAAACCTTTCGCAATAATCAAATTCTCAACATTCGTCTGCTGTTGTATTATATCCGACATCTTGTTGAGGTGCTCTACGGCTTCTTTTCTGCCTTTGCCGTTCTGGTCGGTACTCTCTATTACCTCTTTTGCAAGCTCTATCAAATCGTCCTGTATCTGCTTTCTCTCAAGCCTTACCTTTGCAAAATAATCTTCTGCGTTTGTCGGTACAGATGAGTACGAATTATCCTGCGGCGATAAGCTTTCCGACGATACATTTGCTTTTGATGATACCGTTTTTGATGACGCATTGTCTGACGTTGCTATCGCTGCGTTTACATAGTGCGCTACCCCTAAATCATCATTTTCCTCTGTGGCTGCAAGTTTATCCTTGTTTGAATCAAACTGCCAGTTAAGATATACCGCCGTTCCCATTGCTACTACCAATGCAGATAATACAAGCTCTCTTTTTCCGAAATTCATATTATTCCTCCCATATTATATGTATATTTATCATTCACAACATAAACATAATTTTAGTTCTCGTGCAAACATTTTTCAAAAAGTCTGCATGGTGCAGCGAAAACTTACCCGATCGCCGAAAAAAACATTTAGTAAAAATACACCTCAGTCAACTATCATTCTCACCGCTTCAAGGTAAAACCATTATTATGTTTTGTTATGTATAATGGTATTATCATTAACACTAATCCTAATCCGTCACAAAAACCTTACCTCCCGAAATATTAAGCACTCCCGATACAGCCTGAGTTATTTTCTCCTTTACAACGCTGTTTCCTCCTCCGTCACATACTACAAGTACTCCCCTTATCTTGGGCATTATCTGCTTTTGCAAAACGGTTTCCTCACTGCCGTCTTTTCGCTTTATCGTTACATACTTGTTTTCCTCTTTATACTCTCCGTCACTGTCATAATTTCCGCTTGATGCCGAATGACTGTTTTTTTCCTCTGTCTTTCGCTCTACTGCATAAACGTCCTCTGTCGTTGTCTCCATTGTAATAAGTATACTCACTTCCCCCGCTCCGTCTATTCGGGAAATTATTGCCGCAAGCTCATTTTCAAGCTGTTTTCGGTAATCCTCTGCTGTTATCGGTAAAGCTTCATCAGGTTCCGGCTCACTGTCACTCTGCTCAGGCAGTAAACCCGATACAAATATCAATGCAATACCTGCAAGCCCTACTATTATTATGATAGTCCGCTTTTTCTCCGCCAGAAAGGCATACGCTTTTTTTATGAATTCCTTGCTCATCTTTTGCTCCTCACCTTATATTTACATCAGCGTCAAGCCCCAAATCTTTGTATATGTCTGTACATATCTCATCTATTCTGTCTGTATACTGTTCAGAAAGTGTTATCCTCACCTTGTCTATATATATGCTTCCCTCACTATCAATATCCGTATATACATCTATGTTTTTGGCTTTTATGTCTTTATCGGAGAGGTACTTTTTTATTATCTCTTTCATTCGATCACTAAACATCTCCTGTGTAGTACGGTTCAACCAATCTGTGTTTACGTTCTGTTCGGGTACGGTTATTTCTATATCCGATATGTTTCCGATCGGAACAAGAAAACTGCTGATAACTATCAGCCCCATAACAAAATATACTGCAATGCGTACATTTCCTTCCGGCAGAAGCTTTTCTGCAATTCCTATTACCGCTGCACAAATACATAATCCTGCCGTCCATAATTCTATGTTTTCCATCTACCCACCCACTATTAATATTATTGCAGTACTTATTATATACATTACCATTGTACAAAGAAGTATTGAACATATTATCGAAATTACTGACGATATCGAACTTAACATAGATGATAGCCTTCCGTTTGAGAATACGTCGCACACCGCCGTACCCAGCATTAGCGTAAACTGCCATATAAGACATTTTGCCACAGCAGGCAGAAACACCGCGAATATCGCCGCTATTGCGATTACACCTACTCCCGAACGAAGTACAGCTGTACAGCTTACTACCGTCTGATAAGCGTCGCTCAAAGCACCTCCGACAAGAGGAACAAAGTTGCTTATTGCAAATTTTACCGCACGATTAGACAGACTGTCCTGCGAAACACTGATTACAGACCGCATTGTGAGAAACGCCGTAAACACCGACATACAAAACGTAAGCAGTATTCTCACAGCTTTTCTGAGCATTTCATTCACTCCCGACAAAGATACTTTATCGGTAATATTCGTTATTACTGCAACCGACGAAATACACCTCAGAAACGGCACAATAACCTCCGACACTACCCTCAGCACTGCGCTGCACATATAGATCATCGTGCTGTAAAACATGCCTCCGCTTACAGGATTTCCTCCGGATATTATAAGCAGGGAGATTACAGGAACGTATATCATCATAAAATCTGAACATACTGATATAGTTTCTGTTAAGTTTGTAATCAGTGACAACACCGCCGGCGACAACACCGCCGACATACACAACACAGATACAAAGCTTAATGTCTGTTCAAGACCTGCACTCATATCAGATGATTTCAGTGTATCGAACAATGCTGTAAGTATGATTATTCCAATTATGCAAATAAGTATTTTTATTGGTTCAATAATACTCTCACGAAACACATTCAATATTGCAGATATCACGTTCTCCGCACTGAGATTTTCTGCACTTTCGGGTTTAAAATCATTTATGTATAGATTATCCAGGAACCCTCTTGCACTGTCGGGCAAAGCAAAAATCAACTCATCTGCGCCTGCTTCACTGTAAAGACTATCTATAAGCTTGTCCGTATCGCTAATATATGAATAATCCTCCTCTGCATATGCATACTGCCGTAAGATTACGATAACCGCACAGGCTATTATTAATGAACTTATGATTTTAAACAGATGTACTGTCCTTTTCATACACATCACCGTCTTTTTATGTTCATTAATTTATATGCAAATGTGAGAAGGATTATTACTTGTTATTATAAACTCAATTCGTTACTAAGCATAATTATATCTACACTTTCCGGCTTTGGACTATGGACTGTAAACTTTAAAACTAACTCCATACTACTCCTCTACACACTCCAACGCAAAATAACTGCCTGCAATAAGTGTCTTTCCGCCTATCTTTACCTTGCCGAAAACACTGCCCTCCGTCTGAAGCTTTTTGTAAAGCCTTGACGATACTAACGGCTGTGTGTATGAGAATGCGTTACAAAGTACGTTGTGATTTGCAAGTGTTCCCAAAAACAACTTTGAGCCTGTTATCGTTTCTATACATGGATGCATAGATGTGGCAAGCAGAATAGACAGGTTATTAAGCATTTCATCTCCTATTTGATTACAGTAAACAAAACCATAATGATTGTTGCCTTCCTCATCTGTAAACGTTGAGAAAAACAGTCTTATCTGTGCATCCGTTATTGTATCAACTGCCGATTCGCTGTAACTTACTACCGATACCACCGCTCCATACGGTGTTTTTGCAAAGCTGTACGCTCCAAGTGAACTTGATGATGTTCCTGTTCCGTCTAAATAAAAATAGTCACGTCCGGAAACATTGCCGTCTCCAATATGAACCGAAGATCTTACGCCTGACTGTGTATTCTTTTCTATCTTTAGATACAAGTTGCTATTTGTTCCAAAATTAATCAAAGTGTATGGTTCTTCTTGTGCCGACTCAGGCTCAATTTCACTGCATACTACTCCATCAAAATCTTCAAATAGTTCGCACATGTCTGCCGAATACTGCTCATAAGCATTCGTCTTTAATATACCGTATCGTCTGATTATCTTATTACTATCCATTTTATACCTCCGTTTTTATATCTCTGCTACAACCTCCGCTCTTCCGGACAACAGTCCAAGTACGGATTGTGAGCTATCGTATATTTTAACTCT
>ONAH01000160.1 GCA_900315715.1 uncultured Eubacteriales bacterium | reverse complement strand
CACAACAGCTGTTAATCAATTGTAATTTATTTATTTTTTCTGTAATATTAACCTTAAAGATGACACAATCTTTAAGAAAATACTTCAAAAACACAAATTTAATTAAATTTCAGTAGAGTATTGACATTCTATTTATTACGCTTTGTTATAACGTTTTCCTAACATTCAACAGAGTTTTCCACAAGTTGAATTGTGTCGAAGTTTATCAACAGTTACAAATTTGTAATTATTCAAGTCGTATCGGAACTTTTTTTTAAGTTATCAACTCTTTCCACAGGGTTTTCCACATTATTAACAGAGTTTTCCACTTTACAATTCGTAATATCGTGGACAAGACTTTGAGTTTTCAACATCTTACTGACATCTGTTTTTCCACGCCTCTTTTTTTACTTCTCTTTATAATTTTTATTTATAATATGTATATCTGCATTCTTTTCTGACCAAAATAAAATTGCAATTAATACAAAATTATTACAAAGGAGATACTTTATGTTAAAGGCTGTAAGCAGACAAATCTTAGAAGTTAACAATACCGATAACAGGTATTTTGAGAAAGCTTGGCTTGTTGTTAAACCTGAATACTCTTGCATTGGCGCCGATTCTATTGAGAACGAAGCCCATTCCTACCTTACCGCAATCCGTCCTCCATATAACCTAAAACACAGGCGCTTATCCGTAAACACTTTATTGAATACCATTATTTCTGCACTAATAGGAAGTATTATTACAGCCTGCTGTCTGCATTACGGCTTGTTCTGATACACTTATATGTTATTGAATAAACAAAAATGCCTCGGATTAACTCCGAGGCTTTAATTCTGTTATTTATTTTATCGGTGGGATTATTATTCCTGTTACTTTTACTGCTGCTATTCCTATTATTATTCCAAGAACTATTCCGCATACAACATCTGTCATGTAGTGTGCTTGTAAATAAAACCTTGAAAACGATATTCCCAACGCTATCACAAATATTATCAGTGTAACCCATGTGTCGCACAGGTAAAACGATACTGCACACATCGCAAACGACGTTGCCGAATGACTTGAGGGAAACGAATAGAATTTCGGTACCTTTTTCAAAATTAAATTTTCTTCCTCAATCTTGTGGCAAGGTCTTACTCTTGCTACCATTCTTTTTATTATCACCTCTGCAAATAACCAGCTTATGGCAAGTGCAGAGAAAAACGTTGTTCCCATATACAGCGATCTTTTAAAATACAGTATTAGCGCAAGTACCAAAAACCACACCTTGCCCTGATCTCCCATAAAAGTCATAATAAGCATAATCTTATTTAATACAGGGTTATGCAGTTTGGAAACCGAATTAATAAGTTCATCATCGACAGCCTTTATCTTTTCCAGCATAATTATCACCACTTTACATCAAAAAGGCTAATAATATCTTTGTGTTTTTTAATTATAACACATTAGCTGAAATAAAACAAGGATTTGATAGATAATCTTATTACTAAAAAGTTTACTTTATATTCACAAAATGCACAAGATGGGCTATCCCGGGGATACTTTCGCCCTGCTGTACTATCGTAGGTGACATTAATGCACCTGTTGCCACGAACAATATATTGTTTAGCTTTTTCGTGAGCATATTCATATATATATATGAACACAGTACACTTGCACTGCACCCACAACCCGAACCTCCCGAATGTACGTCCTGTTCGTTTAAATCAAATATCATCAATCCGCAGTCCTTGTGGTTATCACGAATATTTATATTTTCCCGTTCAAGAAGCTCATACAATATTTCTGTTCCAACTTTTCCCAAATCACCCGTTACAATCATATCATAATCATTTGGGGCGGTGTTTGTGTCGGATAAAAATCTATATATCGTATCTGCTGCGGCACCTGCCATTGCCGATCCCATGTTATTTGCATCGGTGATACCCATATCTATTATTTTTCCCGTACAAATATGCTTTACGGCTATTTGGTCTTTGAGTTCGCTTTCATTCGCTATTAGCTCCGGTTTTTTCAGAGAGCTGTTTTCCGCTGCCGAAATCACCATACTTCCAGAACCCGTTACCGTCCACTGTGCGGTTGGTGTTCTCTGACCGCCGTATTGCAGTGGAAATCTGAACTGCCTTTCCGCAGAACAAAAATGAGACGACGTTACCGCTGCACAAATGTCACCTGCTCCGCTTTCTACAAATACACTTGCGCACGCTATCGTCTGCGCCATCGTGGAACAAGCTCCGTACTGCCCTAAAAACGGTATACCAAAATCACGCAGTCCGTAGCTTGATGAAATGCACTGATTGAGTAAATCGCCTGCAAAAATATAATCAATGTTTTCACATTTTACGCCCGATTTCACCGTAGCAATCGTTACAGCTTCCTTCTGAAACAATGCTTCTGCCTTTTCCCACGTTTCACCGCCCATTGTGGTATCTATAATTGTTCTGTCAAACCACTGTGCAAGAGGTCCTTCACTCTCCTTTTTTCCGACAACTGCCGCCGCCCCGACAACACGCGGCATTTCTGTAAACTCTATTGTATGTCTGCCAATTCTCTTAATCAAACAAATTCCTCCCTTTTCTATATTATTGTACAGATTTCTTAGATAATACTTGGCAGATTTTTCTTTAAACCTAATTCTCTGCAATGGTATATTTATTTACATTAAGGTTATACTATCATCATTCTATAATGAAAGGGTGTTTATATGTCAACTCAGGTTATCAATGATGATACTATTAAATTACTGCGTGAATGTAATGCAGGTATTAAAATGGGTATCTCCTCTATCGATGAGGTACTTGACAATGTAAAAAACAGCGATCTAAAAGCTGTACTGACTCACTGCAAACAACAGCATGAACAGCTTGAAAACGAAACCCGTGAAATTCTTAACGATTATCACGACAGCGGTAAAGAACCTAATCCCGTAGCAAAAGGTATGTCATGGATAAAAACAAACTTCAGACTTGCCGTTGAGGAGTCCGATGCCGTTATCGCCGATCTCATTACAGACGGCTGCAACATGGGTGTGAAATCACTCAGACGTTATCTCAATGAGTATGAGGGCGCTGAGGAAAAAGTAAAAGATCTCACTAAAAGACTCATTCAAATAGAAGATGACGCTGCAAACGATATAAAAAAGTTTCTATAAACAGACTTTTCCACACAATGTTAATAACTTTTTCATAGAGTTATAACAGGCTTTTCTTTCAACAAATGAGTTTTCACAAATTAACGGAAATATGTTGATAACTCAGTGGAATATGTTAATTCTTATAACTTCTTTATTTAACTGTAACAAATTTAATCTATTATTTGCGTTGTTTTTCGCTATTATATTACAGATTATGTAAAAACTATTACAAGTTTGATATTTTATCGTATGTTGATAACTCTTTTTGTAATCATTACAGAAGATAATTCACAGAAAACTTTTCCACTATCCAATGTTTAAAACTAAATTTCCGTTTGACATTTCATCTGATTTTCTGTTATAATTCAACTTACCGAATAGCAAAAGCGTAAATCCAGGGAGTTTTCCATGGTTTACGCTTTTTTTGTTTGCTTAAAAACTATAATATATATAAGAAGGCAGGTTAAACTTAGGATTATTCCTCGTAAAACGTACCTACAATAAAAAAATATAGGTGCTTGCATAAGACTTTTTCCAAAACCCGATAATTGCTTTTATATTAGTATAAATGTAGTGCGTGATTTTACTGTTTATAAAAAATTACCCACAAAGAAAAAAATATTTGTAAAATATACACCTTTACTTTATTGCGTTATTATGATAAAATGATATAAGTTTGCATTATGTCATTTTATTTGACGAATAAAGGAGAAAGAAAAATGAAAAAGTTATTTGCTGTAATGATTTCAGCTGCTATGATTATGTCACTTGCAGCAGGCTGTAACAAAGCAGACAGTACTCCTTCAAGCACTGATAGTACACCTGCAGTATCAACAGCTACGGCTTCACAGGAAACTGCAGCTACCGCTGACGAACCAACACTAGGCAAAACTACATTCACAGTAGGCTTTGACGCAGAATTTCCGCCTTACGGTTATCAGGACGATAACGGAGAATATGTTGGTTTTGATCTGAGCCTTGCAGATGAAGTATGCAAGAGAAACGGCTGGGAGCTTGTAAAGAAGCCTATCGACTGGGATTCAAAGGATTTGGAGCTTGAATCTGAAATTATCGACTGTATCTGGAACGGCTTTACTATCAACGGCAGAGAGGACGCTTATACATGGACTACTGCTTATGTTGATAACTCACAGGTATTTGTAGTCGCTTCCGATTCCGGTATTAAAGCTAAATCTGATCTTGCAGGTAAAACAGTAGCTGTACAAGCTGACTCTTCTGCACTTTCTGCACTCACAAAAGAAGAAGATAACGACGATAACCTTGCTCTTGCTGCTTCTTTTAACGAACTTGTTGAGGTTCCGGATTACAACACTGCATTTATGAACCTTGAGTCGGGTGCTGTTGACGCTATTGCTATGGACATCGGCGTTGCTAAGTATCAGCTTGAGTCAAGAGGCGACAGCTATGTTATCCTTGATGATGTACTTGCTGCTGAAGAATACGGCGTTGGCTTTAAGCTTGGCAACACAGAACTTCGTGACGCCGTACAGAACACACTCAACGATATGGCTGAGGACGGCACATTCATGAAGATCGCCACAGAATGGGGCCTTGAGGAAAGTGTTGTACTTGGTAAGTAATTATTGACTATCTGCGGCAGAATCCACATTTCAGCGGTTCTGCCGTATATATTTTTGAGGGCAGAACTATGACATTACAAAACATTATTTCACAATTAGGCGAAGGTATGCTTAAAACCATACTTTTGTTTGTAAGTACGCTTGTGATTGCATTACCACTTGGACTTATCGTATCATTCGGAAGAATGTCTAAATGGTCGCTTTTCGGCGGTAAATTTAAACCGCTCAGGCTTATTACTCAGGTTTACATCTCCATTATGAGGGGTACTCCGCTTATGCTTCAAATTATGGTTGTGTACTTCGGACCATACTACCTGTTTGGAATCAAAATTTCTACTTCTTATCAGATATATGCTGCAATTATCGCTTTTGCAATTAACTATGCGGCATATTTTGCAGAGATTTACAGAGGCGGTATCGAATCTATACCTATCGGTCAGTATGAGGCTGCAAAAATCCTTGGCTTCTCCAAATCTCAGACGTTCTTCAGAATTATCCTTCCGCAAGTTATGAAACGTATTCTTCCGTCTATTACTAATGAGGTTATCACACTTGTAAAGGATACTTCACTTGCTTTCGTTATAGCTTATGCGGAAATGTTCACTATGGCTAAGCGTATCGCAGCGAAGGAAACTTCTATGATACCGTTCGTTGCAGCAGGTATTTTCTACTATGTTTTCAACCTTATCGTTGCACTTGTAATGAACAGAATAGAAAAGAAAATGTCTTATTACAGATAAGGAGGCGGTAAAGTATGAAAATGCTCGAAGCAAAAAACTTGAAAAAATCTTTTGGCGATAATGAGGTTCTTAAAAACATTTCGTTCGATGTTGAAAAGGGTGACGTTCTTGCGATTATCGGCCCGTCAGGCTCCGGAAAAAGTACGTTGCTTAGAAGTATCACTCAGCTTGAAACCGTTGACAGCGGTGAAATTATTATCTGCGGAGACACTCTCTGCAAAAATAATGAAAACGGTCTGTCTGCGTATTCCGGTAAAAAAGAAAAAGCTGCTATCTCAAGACACTTAGGTCTTGTGTTCCAGAATTTTAATCTGTTTCCGCACTTCTCTGTAATGCGAAATATCACTGAAGCACAGAGAAAAGTTCTTGGAAAAAGCCGTGAGGAATCAGAAAAAACTGCAAGAGAGTTATTAAAGAAAATGGGGCTTGAAGGTAAAGAAAATTCTTATCCATGTGAACTTTCAGGCGGTCAGCAACAAAGAGTTTCAATAGCAAGAGCACTTGCACTCAATCCCGATATTCTTCTGTTTGACGAACCTACCTCTGCACTTGATCCCGAACTTACTCAGGAAATTCTCAAGGTAATACGCGCACTTGCAGCAGAAAAAATGACTATGATTGTTGTAACACATGAAATGTTATTTGCAAAAAGCGTTGCTGACAAGGTCATTTTTATGGATAACGGTTACATTATTGAAAACGGTACTCCCGATGAGGTGTTCCATAAATCTACTAATGAGAGAACTAAAGCTTTCTTGAGTAAATACTGATTATTTATTTTGAATATATACAAGTTTAGACGTGGAGAACTATTAAAGTTAAAGTTCTCCACGCCTTTTTATCACTCTCAACAAAAAACTGTATATCATTTAGCCGTATTGTTTATACTATATACTTCAGACGATGAGGTTTGTCCCCTCTTGCATTTTCTCTTTACCGGTGATATAATGTAAGAAAGAAATTCGAACTGTTTCTTTAAAGCGTTAAAGTTAGGATGTATTATTATGAATGAAAAAGCAAAATCTACGAACATTAAAAAAGACAAAATTCCTTTGCCCGACTATACAAAGGGGGAAGAAATTTTTAACATGGTCACCCACATCGTAGGCGGTGCATTTGCAATAGCTGTTGCGGCGTTATGTATTGTATTTGCTGCAATAAAAGGCAACGTATATGGGGTGGTCAGCGGTGCCATATTTGGTGCAATGATGATTGTATTATACAGTATGTCAAGCATTTACCACGGTCTAAGTCCTAAAGTGAAAGCTAAGAAAGTGTTTCGTGTACTTGATCACTGTACCATATTTTTTCTGATTGCAGGAACATACACTCCGTTTGCACTTTGCACTCTCAGAGAATATAACACGGCATTAGGCTGGGTATATTTTGGTGTTGTTTGGGGACTTGCCGCTATCGGAATTACTTTTACAGCTATTAATCTTGAAAAATACAAAGTATTCTCTATGATACTGTACCTTGCAATAGGCTGGATAATCGCTCCTGTTCTGCCTGTTCTTGTACGTTCCATCGGAAAAGGCGGAGTTGTATTCTTAGTATTGGGCGGTATCAGCTATACCATTGGTGCTGTGCTGTACGGCATCGGCAAAAAGAAACGCTATATGCACTCTGTATTTCATATCTTTATAGTCATCGGAAGTTTGCTGCATTTCTTCTGCATATTCTTCTACGTAATATGATTAAAAAACAAAATCGGGTATCTCCGCTGTGGATATACCCGATTTTTTATTTTCTGCTTTCGCTTTTGTGACTGCCGTAAGATTTTCTGCTGTCAAATAACAATTCTATAAATGACTTATAATATGTAATAAACTCTCCCTTATCTATCATTTCAAGTATCTGCTCCCTGTTTGCCCATTTTATAGCCTGTACTTCTTCCTCTTGCAGTACAACGCTTTCAAGGTTTATATCTCTTTCAAGAGTAAATACATCACAAAATCCCTTATCAAAATTTATTGTCAAACGTGGTCTGATATTTGAAAAATCTATATCTATTCCTAATTCCTCAAGTAGTTCTCTGTGTACAGCCTGCTGTGAGTTTTCTCCTGCAACCGCCGAACCTGCCGATGTTATATCCCACATATTTGCCCAGTCATCTTTAAACGGCTGTCGGTGTTGAATAAGCATTTCACCTTTTGAATTGAATATACACACCTGTACCGCTAAATAATACTCACCTTCTCCCAAAGGATATTCACGATTGATTTTTGTAGCTGTCATATTTCTGTGTAAATCATACACATCCCAAAGTTCCATACTAAACTCCTTCCAAATGTCACAAATCAAAAATCTTATAAAATTGTATTTTTCAACTGTTTAAAACTATGCTCCGATATATTTAATATCGAAACATTTCTTGGTTAATACCAAACAACTATTAAACTTTCTATAACCGGTCTTTCCACATATACATTTCGGGTAGTCTGATCTCTAAACCAAAGCACATAACTGCCCAACACAACAATTAGGAATCTCCCGATCAGATCAGTCTGACCAATTCCGAACATAACAAAACAAGATCATAGCGAACGCCTTTCTGGCTTTGCCATTGTCTTTCATCCCAGTCGTTGCCTGACAGATCATCTCCGCCATAGATCAATGCTCCGTATGCAAACTTGCGATACTGAGCTACGGCGATACACCCTGCCTGCTCCATCTCAACAATCTGTGCACCTTCTTTTTTCCGAAGTTCAATTCTATCCGGTGTTTCACGAAAAATAGCATCTGTTGTCCATACCAAACCACGCAAATAAGATATCTTTCGTTTATCTAAGTAAGAAATGATTTTCTCAATGACCGACGGATTTGTATAGATTACTCTTGATGCAGGAATATACTGATATGAAAACCCTTCGTCCCTAATCGCACCATCCACTACCAGTACCTGCCCTACTTCTATGCCTTTATTCAGAACACCGCCACCTCCGCAAAACATTACCTTCTTGATTCCCATTGCATTGAACAAGTCAAGATTTCCGCCGCATGCAGGACATCCCATTTGCCCTAGTGTCAGCAACACATCAGGTTTAGCGGAAAAACGATAAACTGTAAACGGGTTTTCTCCGTGAATGATGCTATGTTGTTGTATGTTTCCCTCATATAACAGTTTCTCTATCACTTCGGGAAAAAATGTAATCACCATTTTGTCTGTATCAAATCCAGCACCGATCATGTGTGCGGGATTCAGCTTTGCAGTAGTACTATCATCATACTCTAATACAGGCCAGCTGTTCTGTTGAAGCATTTCTATCACCTCTTATATTATGATTTGACTTCGGAATAATCTATTCCCCTAATAAGAAAAAAACAATACCGCTGTTTCTGTATCAACGGTATTGTTATAATGTGGTGCGGGTGACAGGACTTGAACCTGCACGGTTTTGCCACAAGAACCTAAATCTTGCGTGTCTGCCAATTCCACCACACCCGCATT
>ONAH01000072.1 GCA_900315715.1 uncultured Eubacteriales bacterium | reverse complement strand
CCAGAAAATCTTTGGCTGCGTTTCCATACATCATCATTTTTCATTGTCCAAGGAGTTCTCATACCGATTAAGGAATTTCTTTTTACCTTTGGCATAATGTTGCCCGATATAACAAATAATAATCCAAATACAATAAGTGTAAGACTGCCGATATTGAATTTCAAAGAGTATAGATTTTCGACGTTATTATATTGTGCGTAGAGAAAATACATAAACAGCACCAAAAATACAGACAAGAGGCATTCGCATACAATATAAATAGCCTTTTCGTTATTTTTCTGATTGTTTTCCTTCTTTGAAGAGTATTTTGCCGATATTGGCATACAAATACCGATAAGAATTGATGTGATCGGGAAAATCAATTCTTCGAATTTACTTCCGTAGCGATCGGCACTTCCGTCAGGTCCGTAATGTACAGGTATAATGTCGGGGAGAATAAACAACGATGTTATTCCTATTATCACAGATAGCGAAACAAGAATGATGATTATAGTAATATGTACTTTTGTTTTCATATTGATCTTCCTTTCAAATCAAGCTTTAAGATCGTTAATCCAAAGAATAATTTCGTCTAACACCGTGAGGTCAAGTTCATAGTAGATAAAATTCTTATATTTTGTTTCGTAGATGATATCGGCGTTTTTTAGCTTTTTCAAATGATAAGAGAGGGCCTGAGGAGTCATATTCATTTCTTTAGCAAGATCTCCTGAGGATATCTTGCCTCTTTTCAGGATTTCGATTATTTTACGTCGTTCCTTGTCAGATAGCGCTGCAAGTATTTCGTGAACTGCCATGTACATCACCTCATTTTCGCTATTTAAAAATATCTTTAAATAGATTGTATCATCAAAGCGAATTCTTGTCAAGGGATATTTAAAAATATTTTTAAATAGAATTTAGTATAAAATTAACATTTATATGCTTGAAAATTTTCATATGTTTGTTATAATAATAGCATAACAAATCGAGGTGGTAAAAATATGAAGAGAAAACTTCTGCTGATGTTTAATCCGACATCTGGAAGATCTCAGATAAAGCCGAATCTGTGGAATATAATAGATATATTTGTAAAAGGCGGATATGATGTAACAGTATATCCCACTCAACGTAGAATGGACGCACATGATACAATTATCGAGAGAGCAGAGGAATTTGACAGGATTGTTGTATGCGGTGGCGATGGAACACTGAGCGAAGCTGTATCAGGGCTTGTAACGCTTCCAAAGGATAAGCGAACGGTATTGGGATATATACCAAGCGGATCTACAAATGATTTTGGATCAAGTCTTGAGATACCATTTGACAATATTGAAGCCGCAAGGTGTATAGTAGAGGGCAGTCCGATGACGTGTGATTGTGGATTGTTTGGTAACAAACACTTTATCTACATTGCAGCTTTCGGAGTATTTACAGATGTATCGTATGAAACCCCACAGCGAACAAAAAACATATTAGGTCATGCGGCATATTTACTTGAGGGAATGAGACGACTGAAAGATTATTCTTACTATCATATAATAGTAGAGAGTGAGGAGCTTGTAACAGAGGACGATTTTATATTTGGTTTTGTATCGAATACAAGTTCAATAGGCGGATTTAAAAACCATTCTGAATATGCGCCGATGCTAAATGATGGACTGTTTGAGTGTGTGCTTATAAAAAAACCAAATTCCCCTTCGGATTTGCAGAATATTCTTTCAGCGCTTGTAACGGCTGATTATGATTGTCCGGAACTTCTGAAATTCACAACAAACAAGGTGAGATTTGTCACGTCAGAGCCTGTGAAGTGGACAACAGATGGAGAAGACGGCGGAGAACATACCGATATAACAGTAGAGGTTATACCTCAGGCATACAGTATTGTTGTTAAAAACTAAAAGAAGAATCTCCTCTGTGATGTAGTTCATAGGGGAGATTTTAGTTTAATGATTAATGATATATTAATGAGATGAAGTTTTTTAAGAATTACTTTCTGCGAAGAATTCTCATAGAATTGAGAACTGCAAGTATCATAATGCCAACATCACCGAATACTGCTTCCCACATTCCTGCAACACCGAAAGCACCAAGTATTAGGAACAGTACTTTAACAGCAATTACAGCGACGATATTCTGTGTTACTATTTTTTTAGTATATTTTGCGATACTGATTGCTTGATAAAGCTTTGAAGGTTCGTCTGTCATAAGAACAATGTCTGCGGCTTCGATAGCAGCGTCTGAGCCTAAAGCGCCCATAGCAATACCCACATCAGCTGCTGCAAGAACAGGTGCATCGTTAATACCGTCACCGACAAACGCAAGTTTTTTATCAGTAGGGATACTCTGCTTTAATTGTTCAAGCATATCAGCTTTATCCTGAGGAAGAAGTTCGCCAAAGCATTCGTCAATACCAATTTCATTTGCGATTCTTTCGGCAATTTCTTTGTTATCGCCGGTGAGCATAACTGTTTTGGAGATACCGGCTTGTTTCAGTTGTTCAATAGCATTTTTGCTGTCAGATTTTATTTCATCTGATATGGTAATGCTACCCAAGAATTTATTGTTCTCCGCAATATATATGACTGTACCGATATCAGAGTTAACAGAGTAAGAGATATTTTCATTATGCATAAGAGAGGAGTTACCGCATAATACAGGTTTACCATTTACATTTGCACAGATACCATGACCTGAAATTTCTTTATAGTTGTTAATCAAAGACTTGTCGATGGTTTTCCCATATTCGGCAACAACAGATTTTGCAATAGGATGGTTTGACAAACATTCTGCTTTTGCGGCTGTTTCGATTAGTTTATCTTTATTTACACCGTTTGCAGGGCAAATGTTAACAACCTTAAAAACACCTTTTGTTAAAGTACCTGTTTTATCGAAAACAAATGTATCGGTATAATTCAAAGCTTCAAGATAATTGCTTCCCTTAATAAGAATACCTTTTTTTGAAGATGCTCCAATTCCGCCAAAAAAGGAGAGCGGGATAGATATGACGAGAGCGCAAGGGCATGATATTACTAGGAAAACAAAACAGCGGTGAAGCCATTCGCCCCAGTTTCCGCCAAAGAAAAGAGGCGGTATTATTCCGAGAAGAAGAGCGGATATTACAACTATGGGGGTATAATATTTTGAAAATTTTGTAATAAAGTTTTCGGTAGGAGCTTTACGGGCAGCGGCATTTTCTACCATATCAAGTATTTTAGCGGCAGTTGACTGACCGAATGTTTTGGTAACACGGATATCCAAAACTCCGTTTTCGTTGATACAACCTGATAATACTTCATCGCCCGACTTAACGCTTCTTGGTACAGATTCTCCGGTAAGTGCGGTAGTATTAATCATAGAGGAGCCGTCTGAAACTATTCCGTCAAGAGGAATTTTTTCACCGGGTTTTACGATAATATGTTCTCCGACAGATACGTCACCCGGAGAAACCGTTACAACATTTCCATATCTTTTAACATTTGCACTGTCCGGTCGAATATCCATCAGTTCGGATATTGAACGGCGTGATTTTTTTACAGCAAGACTTTGTATATATTCACCGATCTGATAAAACAGCATTACCGCAGCGGCTTCCGGATATTCACCGATAACGAACGCACCTAATGTTGAAAGTGTCATAAGGAAGTTCTCATCAAATATTCTGCCTTTCACAATACCTCTGAAAGCTTTAATAACAACGTCTGTCCCTAAAATAATATAAGCTAATATAATGATTGGCAGTATTATGTATTTTTCAGCACTTGTAAAAGTCAGTGTAAACCCGACAGCATAAATAATAGCACCAATAATAAGTCTTATTTTAATAATTCTATCGGAGTTAATTAGCTTGAGGAAAGAAGTATTGTTTTTATGTATCGGCGTAATAGTATCTAGTTTTTGATCTTCTTCAGTATGTGCATAACGTCCCTGAAGGCTTCGGCAATCGGCACAGTTATCGCCTCTGTAAGTATGCCCATCGCCATTTTCTCCGAATGACACAGAAGTATTGATAAGTGAGTCTAAAGATGAAACCTCAATTTCCGGTTCGTGGCTGTGTACAGTGTCGGATACGATAGAAAACAGCTGATCGTAAGACAATTCTGTTTCCACCGTAAGTATTTGTGTAACAAGATTAATGGCAGCATTAGAGATACCTTTGATTTTTTTGAGATCATTCTCAATTTCAAAAGAACAGTGTGGACAGTCAAGACCTTTTACGGCAAAAGTATATTTCATAAGTTCACTTCTTTCTTATATTGGTTGTATAAGCATAATATTAAAGGGATAGAAACTCATTCCATAATATGTTCAAATGCAATATCAATGAGAGTTTTAACATGAGAATCAGCAAGAGAGTAAAAAACAGTTTGACCCTCACGTCTGAACTTGACAAGATTAGCAAGTTTTAGAGCCTTTAGCTGATGTGAAACAGCCGATTTTGTAAGTCCAAGTAATGCGGCGATATCACAAACGCAAAGTTCGTTTTGTTCAAGTGCATGTAATATCTGTACTCTTGTAGCGTCACCAAACAACTTGAAAAGAGAAGCAAGATCAATGTATTGTTGTTTGGTCATCATTTTTTCTTTAGTATCCTGTACAATTTCCTCATGAATTATTTCACAATCAGAGAAATTAATCTTTTCCATAAAAACACCTCCGTGAAATAGTTGAACAACTATTCAACTAAATCTATTATACTATACATATTTGTTTCTGTCAATAGTAATTGACAGAGATTTTTTACTGTGATAAAATGATATAAAACGAATTACGGGGGATATTTATGATAATCAGCAAAAAAACAGGAATAACATTATTAGTAGTAGGTATGATAATACTTAGTGTTTTTCTGACAGCGTGTGAGAGTGCAAGTGAAATAGATACCGAAAATAATGAAGTAGAGTATGTTGATACAACGGTAAGAAGCAACGCACAAAAAAATGGATCAGATTTACGCAAGATAAAGACAGCAATAATACAATATGATTCATCAGAGATACTAAATGAAAGCTGTCAATCTGTAAAAGAAGTATTTGATAATAATCAAATAGCATATGATCTCTTTGTGGGAACAGAGGAAGATCCGCTTGGGACTTGTATGGAATATGCAAATAATATAGTAATCAACGGAGGATACGATTCTGTAATAACAATAGGATCAAAAGCAGCAGATGACGTTTATTCAGCGATAAGAACAGCGTCGAAGATTCCGGTAGTATTCTGCGCACCTGATGAACCAATAACTAAGTCATTTGCAGAGAGGGTGAAAAGTGCATCGGATAAATGCTACGGAATAGCGATAACTCAGAACCTTGTGCAGGCACAGTTTGATATGATAAATACTTTTCAGCCAGAAATAACATCGCTTGGAGTAATATATCTTGCAACTGACACACGTTCACAAAGTTATCTGAAAGCGTTGGAAAAGAAATGCAAGGATAACGGAGTATATCTTGAAAAGCAGAGAGCATCAGATATTCCTGAGTTTATATATATGATAGAAAACATTACGGATCAAGTGCAAGCGATAACGTTATTACCAGAAAACAATCTGAATGCAGATCTTGACAGAATATCACAGAAAGCGATATCCGAGAATATACCTATGTACGGAATAGCAAACCTTGATTACGCAGGAAAGTTCCCCGCAAGCGTATGTTATGATTATAAAAAGATAGGAGAGGACAGCGCAAATCTGATGATAAAACTTATGTTTGGAGAAGATATGTCGGATATACAGAATATAAGTATAGCATATTCAAATGTATATGGAAGCAAGCAAATGCTAAGTAAATTTGACATAGAAATTCCCGAAAGCTATAAAGATAGATTTGTGGAGATAAATTGATATCCTTGAAACATATATAATGAAGCGGCATCTTGAGAAAACAAGTGCCGTTTTACGAATAATAAAACAGACAGAATAAGGTGTGGGATAGCACCGGTAAGGAAAAGAAAAAAACGATAGTAAAAATAGATAAAAAAGAAAAAAATGTTTATCGTTATTTTACAAATTAAAAAATAAAAAAATTTATAAAAGTATTGACGAATTGAAGAAAATGCTTTATAATAATACTTGCGTGACTGCACAAGATATGCGATGAAGCGGGAGGTTGCGGCAGAAGAAGCCGGTTTTTCCGTGGAGTATGTCCGATTTTAAACCGGGCGACATAAATAAATTAGAACTTGATTATACACAAAACAGTGTATATAAGTTTGATTTGCCATGCTCTCCGGTAAACCTAACAGGTTTTCCGGTTTTTTATAAGAATGGGGTTGAAACACCCGGTTCGGTGTGTGGCAGAAATAATTGTCCCCGCCGAAAAAAATATGTTTCAGGAGGCGATTACAGTGGCAGTCAAGGAAAAAATCAGGATAAGACTTAAGGGTTATGATCATCAGCTGGTTGATCAGTCCGCAGAAAGAATAGTAGCAACGGCAAAGCGTACAAACGCACAGGTTTCCGGTCCGGTTCCGCTCCCAACAGAGAAGCAGATCATCACTATTCTTCGTGCTGTACACAAGTACAAGGACAGCCGTGAACAGTTTGAGATGAGAACTCACAAAAGACTTATCGATATTCTCAGACCGTCTAACAAGACAGTCGAAGCTTTAATGAAGCTTGAACTCCCTGCCGGCGTTGACATTGAGATCAAACTCTGATAAATTTTCTTATCACCGTTATTGAAACGGAGTGAAGAGTTGCAGAAATCAAATCAGAAAAGGATTAAATTGTTCAACCAACCGCACACAGGGTCATGTTGGCGAAAGTCAACCAATAACCTATACAGGAGGCATTAAAATGCAGAAAGCAATTATCGGAAAGAAGATCGGTATGACACAGATCTTCGACCAGAACGGTAAAGTCGTACCGGTTACTGTAGTTGAAGCAGGTCCATGCGTAGTTTCAATGAAAAAGACAGTAGAAAACGACGGATACGCAGCAGTTCAGCTTGGATATGGCGATCTTAA
The DNA here is from genome assembly GCA_900315715.1 of uncultured Eubacteriales bacterium. Lineage (GTDB taxonomy): Bacteria > Bacillota > Clostridia > Oscillospirales > Acutalibacteraceae > RUG592. Next base: position 1,168 of record ONAH01000072.1, on the reverse strand, counting down.
GCCAAAGAAGGTAAACAAGCCGATGGCAGGCCACTTCAAGAAGGCTGACGTTGCACCGAAGAGAACTCTTAGAGAGTTCCGTTTTGAAGACACAGACGCATACGCACTAGGTCAGATCATCAAGGCTGATGTATTTGCAGCAGGTGATAAGATCGACGTAACAGGCACAAGCAAAGGTAAAGGCTATGCCGGCGTAATTAAGCGTTGGAACTTCCAGAGACTTAAGGAAACACACGGTTCGGGTCCGGTAGCTCGTCACGGTGGTTCAATGGGCGCTTGCTCAACTCCTTCAAGAGTATGGAAGGGTAAGAAGATGGCAGGTCACTTAGGTACAGAGAAGGTTACAGTACAGAACCTTGCAGTAGTAAAGGTAGATGCTGAGAATAACCTTATCGCTATAAAGGGCGCAATTCCAGGTCCTAACGGCGGTACAGTAGTTATCAAAGACTCTGTCAAGGCGTAAGGGAAGGAGGAATTTTGCATGCCAAACGTAGCAGTATTAGATATGAAGGGCACAAAGGTTGATGAGATCAATCTTGCTGATTCCATATTCGGAATTGAACCAAACGCCGCAGTAATGCACGATTTAGTAGTAAATTACTTGGCAAATCAGCGTCAGGGTACACAGTCTGCACTTACAAGATCAGAAGTAAGAGGCGGCGGCAGAAAGCCCTGGAGACAGAAGGGTACAGGTCATGCTCGTCAGGGTTCAATCAGAGCTCCACAGTGGACAAAGGGTGGCGTTGTATTCGCTCCGAAGCCAAGAAATTACGGTTTTACAGTAAATAAGAAGGTAAGAAGACTTGCAATGAAGTCTGCATTCTCAACAAAGGCACAGGATAACGACATTATCGTTATCGACAGCATCAAGCTTGACGATTACAAGACAAAGACAATCGTTGAAATGCTCAAAGCTGTTGGCTCTGAGAAGAAGGCTCTTATCGTTCTTCCTGAGGTTGACAAGGTTGTAATCAAGTCAGCATCAAATATTCAGGGAGTAAAGACAGCACAGGTAAACGAGCTCAACGTTTACGACATGATAAACGCAGATAAGTTGATCATCGTAAAAGATGCCGTTGCTAAGATCGAGGAGGTGTACGCATAATGGCTGCACAGGATATTATCATTCGTCCTATCATCACAGAGAAGTCAATGATAGGTGCAACTG
>ONAH01000206.1 GCA_900315715.1 uncultured Eubacteriales bacterium | reverse complement strand
TTACGGTCAGAACAATTACGGCCAGAACAATTATGGTCAGAACAACAACAATAATACAGGTTTCTAAAAAAACTATGTCGGACAGTTTAGGCTGTCCGACTTTTTTGTTGTGTTTAAGTTTACATTGTGGTATAATATGCGTATATGTTAATAAGAGGTGCATAAGATGAATATGAAAAAAATTGCGGCGGCATTGCTTGCCGCATGTCTGGTGTTAAGCTGTTCGGCGTGCGGTGACGGAGAAACCAATGACAGTAATCCCGAAAAGCAGGCTGCCGTTGAGAATATGAAAAGTCCCCTCACAATCGGAAAGCTTACAATAGATATACCGCTGAATTTTTATGTAAAAATAGATTCCGACGGTACGGGTACAGATAAAATGCCTGTTGTGTATATGGATCAGTATCCGAACCGACAGGATAATATTACCTTTACCATGACCGGTAAAAAGCAAAACCCAGAATATTATACCGCTACTGCGATAGATAACATTATGTCAACAATGCTTGACGATTACAGCGGAGTAACATCGTATGTTCAGGGTGAGTGCTGGGGATACACTACCGTAAAAGCTAAATATAAGTTCCATTTTGAGGAGAAAGACCGCCTGCAAACACAGTATTATATTTTCACTGATGATGATATGTATTTGTTGACGTTTACCGCAGAGGACGAAGCTGTTGACTCACAGTTTGAACAGGCAATAACTACTATTGTTATACAGTAAAGATAACAATTTGCGTTTTGTAAACTGCCGAAACGTTATCATAAGCCGCGGATTTGTATTGTTTGACGAACAAATCAAAGTCCGTCCGAAATTCCGCTTTTGAACGCATACAGCCGTACCATTCTCTCAGGAAGTCTGCTGATACACGCAACGTCACTGAAACTGAGAGGGTGTTCACCGTAATCATCTCTGATTTGCTGTTCGTCAATGAGCAGGCATGAGGCAAAATAATCCGCTTCGTTTTCAAGCTTTTCTATCGGAATATCTGTACATTCCGTAAGCTGAAATGAATTTGTTTTCCCGTGAAGTATGATATGCCCAAGCTCATGTGCGGCGATAACCCTTTGCTGTTCTGACGGCAGGTTTTCGCTAATGATTATAATGTAGTTTTTCATGCATTTAAAGAAAAATCCGTTTACACATTCGGGCAAATCATAGTAGAATACGTTTATACCCAATGCATCGCACAGCTCAAACGGGCAAGAAGTGCGGTGCTTTTTCTTTAGGCCGATGACCTTTTCCTTAATGTAGTCCAATAGTAAAACCTCACTCATCTTTCTTGCCGCTGTCGGGAATTACTACGGCGGCGGCAGACTTTATGGCAATAACTATTTTTTCTCTGTCCTCAGGAGAGATAGGCTGTCCGTTAAACATCAACCCTTCCTGCGACATTAACATACCCGTAAAATCCTCTATCACCTCACCGACGTCCTGGGGCGTTTTTGTAAACCCGATGAGGTAGTCTGTTGTTGTGTCAAGTATTCTGCACAGTTCGGAAAGAAGTGCGTTTTCGGGTTCACGCCTGCCCTGTTCGTACATTCCGACTGCCGACGGGCTTACGCCAAGCTTGTAGGCAAGTTCTTTTTGAGTAAGACCTTTTTTAAGTCTTAAATCACGAAGTCTTTGTCCGAATAAGTTTTCCACAATAAATCAATCCTTTGTTAATAAATTGAATTTTGCCAATATTATAACACACATCTTGTGTAATTGCAAGGGGAATTTATCATATTGTTCATAAAGTCCCAGAATGTGGACTAATCAAAAAATACAGAACTTTTGTTTGAAAAAAAGGTTGATTTTTTTCAAAAAGTATGTTAGGTTATTAATTAAAGACAAACAAACCCGATGTAAAAGTGATTGTTTTGGGGAGAAACAGGTGTGTACCGCCGAAAAAATCAGGGGGACAATTTATCCTGGTTGGGGATATCGGGTTGTGCGTCTTAATTTTTGGTCAAATAGTTACACGAAACGTGGTAACGGTAAGGAGGCAATATGAATTATCAGGATTATTTTGACTGTGCATTACAGTATAAGGAGAAGGCAGACGTACTTGACAGGATTTTGAAGGAAAACAGCAAGAATAAAAGATACAGTACAGTGCAGGAGCTTGCGGAGAGTGAAAGAAGTTCACGATTAATATATGAGATGAAGCTTGAGTGTTTAAAGACAATGGCTGTACTTGAAAAAAGAGGCAGAGAAATAATGGAGAGTGAGAATAATGCGAACTAAAGTATATTCTCTGGATACACAGATGGAGGACTTGTATTTACAGAGTTTGAGTGCACAGCGTGACGACAACAGCCGTGATATAGAGAAAATGAAGAATATGCTGAGAAATGCAATGGAGTACATGCTGACAGACAAACAGAAGAAGTGTATAACTATGTACTATTTTGAACACCGCAATATGAATGAGATTGCGAAGGCTATGGGGGTAAACAAGTCAACCGTTTCAAGACATATCAAAGCGGCAAGCGATAATCTGAAAAAACTGAGGGCGTTTATCAATTAACCGGCAGGTGAAATGTAAGGTTAAATTGTTTTAGTATAAGTAAAACCTTCTGAGAACGGAAAAGTTTTTATAGTTCAGATTTTACAGTCCAAAGTTTCGTGTATTATTGCTGTATGCTTTGGACTGTAAACTTTGAATAGGTAAAGGTCTGATAAAATATGGTTTCACAATAATTGACGAAAAGAGATTTAAAGTGTATAATCATGTTATAAGTTAAGTTTCGGTACGGAAATTTCTGTGCTGTGAAACATATATAAAGAAAAGAGGAATATTTATGGAGTTCGATGTACTGAAGATAGTTTTTTATCTTTCAGTGATTTTGTTTTCGACAAAGGTTTTGGGAATGCTTACACGAAAAATAGGTCTGCCGCAGGTTGCAGGTATGGTAATAGCAGGCTTGCTGATAGGACCTGCTATTTTCTCACAAATACCGATAGGGTTCAACGGAATTGTGAACCCCTCCGTAATTGAAATGGACGTGCTGAAAACCTTCTCACAAATCGGAGTAATACTGATACTGTTTTCAAGCGGCCTTGAAACCGACCTCAAAGACCTTAAAACAAGCGGATTTGCGTCAAGTATGATAGCGCTTGCAGGAGTAGTTCTTCCGCTTGGAATGGGCACTCTGACGGCTGCGCTGTTTATGGGAGGAATTCCCGAAACATTCGCAGATACAAACAAGCTTATGAACGCTTTGTTCGTAGGTGCAATTCTTACGGCAACAAGCGTAGGAATAACGGTTGAAACTCTGCGTGAACTTGGTAAGCTTAATACAAAACTTGGAACAACAATTCTCAGTTCGGCGATAATTGACGACGTTATCGGAATAATCGTACTCAGCCTTATTTCTTCACTTGGCGGCGGAAGTAATCCTGTTGTAACATTACTGAAAGCCGCAGGTTTCTTTGTATTCTCAATAGGATTGGGAATAGTGCTTAGAATAGTTTTCAAGTGGATATCTAAAAAATATCCGCATAAAAGACGTACAAGCATCTTTGCATTGGCGGTAGCATTTTTGTATGCATACTGTGCGGAGGAGTTTTTTGGAATAGCTGCTATTACAGGCGCATATATGGCTGGTGTAATGCTGAGTGGTCTGAGCGATACAAAGTATGTTGACAAGAAAGTACTGGTAAACGGATATATGATATTCTCACCAATTTTCTTTGCATATATAGGAATAAGCGCAGATTTCAGCAACTTCAAGCCAAGTGATATATGGTTTGCGTTGGCATTTGTGTTTGTCGGAATTATTGCAAAGATTATCGGCTGCGGCGGCGTTGCAAAGATAGTAAAGTTTAATGTGAATGATTCGGTAGCGGTTGGCTGCGGTATGATAGCAAGAGGCGAAGTGGCACTTGCGGTGTACGGGGCGGCATCGTGGCTGATACTGTATGACAACAAAGGTCATCTTGTGGGAATAGATCCGCTTTTCGCAACAATTATGCTGATTATAACAACATCTGTTTTGTGTCCGATATTGCTCAAGGTAATGCTTAAGGATTCAAAGGTGGAGCCGAACATCAGCGTAAATGCAGAGGATTATGTGGCGGTTGAGGCAGCCGAAAAGCACGATTAACAGAAAATGGTAGGAAGATTATACGCATTTTTGCCAAAAATATTCATTGGTTTGACAAGATACTTGATTATGCGGTAAAAATACACAAAAATCTATAACTTTGTTCAAATCTTATTATATAATAAATGGTGTGCGTATAAATAATACAGAAGTTCTTTGTGCAATATTACCTGCTGCTACACATTGAGTATTGAAAAAAAGAGAATAATATTCACAATTATTAAAAAAGTGTTAATAAACAATGGAAAAATCTTGTTAATGATTTTAAGAAAATGTAATAATTGTGTAAAATTGAGGTCAAAATAAAATTCGCAAATAGAAAAATAATTCAAAAAATTCGCATGATAAGCCACTATTTTCGGGGTGCACAACAACATAGAAAACCGTAAAAGTACCTGCTGCAAGGTGATTTTGTGCAGTTCACCAATTTACTTATGGTGTTTTTGTATGGTACAATATAGGCGTAGAAATACAAGATTAAGGAAGTATGACTTCCGGAAAGACGGTGGATACCCAATGGTATTAAAAAACAAGAAAGCACTTAGATTAGTGGTATGTATGTCTTTAATCGCTGCATTGGCATTTGCCGCCTTAGG
>ONAH01000088.1 GCA_900315715.1 uncultured Eubacteriales bacterium | reverse complement strand
TTTATTGTTATGAATAAATTTTCTGTCTATTAATGGGTGAGTATCTTTTGAAAAGAATCTTTCCAAAAAACTTTATTTTGCTTCACAAAAAATCTCCCCAAACATCAAAGTTTAGGGAGACATAAGTATTATCTTTTGAATAACGTTTCCTGTAAAGCACATATCTTATCAGCGGTACATACTATCCACGCTTCACGACACTTAGGCGGTACGGGAACCAACGGAAACATATGGTGTTTTATGATATCACGTTCCTTATGTGTCAGTTCAAAATCTTCAAGTGCATTTCTCAGCGCTTTTGACGGATGTGTAAATCCGTGAAGATTGTGTCTGCCATCGGGATTATCATGCCAATCATACAAAAAGTAATCATGCAACAACGCTCCTCTAATAAGGGAAGTATAATCTGTCTTTATGTGAAGTATATTTGATATTCGTACACTCATTATCGCAACTGATAAGCAATGTGAATAAACACTAATTCGGCCATGCTGAATAAATCTCTTAGTTAGATGAAACCTTGAATTTTCAAGCATGTTTCTTGCAGTAGAATGAACTAACTCAAATTTATCTATAACCATTACCTCAGATTCCATCGGAATACATCCCCTTTCACGGTAAACCGTTTTATTAATCTAAGTATATAACAATCCATTTGAAATTACAATACCTTTTTTTCATTTTCCAATTATTTTTATGATTTTTCAGATTTTTAACAAATATCTGACCGCTTTACAAATATTACTGTAACTGTTATAATTGTATCATCATACTAAGGAGGAATTCTTATGGATAGACTTATTTTCGACGCTCACGCTCATTATGATGACGAAAAATTTGATACAGACAGAGATGAAATCATCTCCTCACTTCCCGATAAAGGTATTTTTGCTGTTGTTAACAACGGGGTAGATATTGAAACTTCTCTTAAATCGATAGAGTTTGCAGAAAAATATCCGTTTTTTTACAGTGCGATTGGAATACACCCTCAAAGTGTTACAGATATAGACATATCACGACTTGAAGAATATATGGCTCAGATTGCTTCCCTGCTTGATAACGATAAAGTTGTTGCGATAGGTGAAACAGGACTTGATTATTACTGGGATATTCCAAAAGCTCCACAGCACATTGTGTTTGAAAGACAGCTGAAACTCTCAAGAGATACATCTAAGCCAATTGTTATTCATGACAGAGAGGCTCACGGCGATACGCTGGACTACATTAAAAAATACTGTCCCAAAGGACTTCTTCACTGTTACAGCGGTTCTGCCGAAATGCTCAAAGAAGTTTTAAGATACGGTGATATGTATATTTCTCTTGGCGGTGCGGTAACATTTAAGAATGCAAGACTTCCTGTTGAAGTTGCTAAGGTTGTCCCACTTGACAGACTTCTTCTTGAAACAGACGCTCCTTATCTTTCTCCTGTACCGTACAGAGGCAAAAGAAACGACAGCTCAAACATTATCTACACCGCACAGAAAATTGCCGAATTACGTGATATGTCGGTTACTGATATTCTTAAATTTACTAAAGAAAATGCGTGCAGATTGTACTTTTAAAGCTATCTTAATTTCGATAATAACAAGACCTCTGTCAAGTGATACTTCACAGATAATACATTAATGATTTAGGCATTTTGTATAATACAGAATATTATAAAACTCCTCATAAAAACCTTTGACTACATAATTTGTTTATGATACAATTAGTAGGAACACATGTACCTTAACTGTGTTTCGGGGAATTTTATTTTTAGCTAAGAAAGGAAAAGAATCAACAGGTACGTAAACATGGATATTTATTCAATACTTACCCTGCTTGGAGGATTTGCATTTTTTATGTTCGGCATGAACCTGATGTCGGGCAGCCTGGAAAAAATGTGGGGCGGTAAGTTGGAATCTCTCCTCAAAAAAACCCGCTCCAATAAACTGAGAGGTCTTCTTCTCGGCGGTGCTATAACCATGGCTCTGCAATCCTCGTCTGCTGTTACAGTTATGCTTGTAGGACTTGTAAACTCGGGGGTTATGAACTTAGGGCAAAGCAGTACCATTGTAATGGGCTCTAACATCGGTACAACAGTTACTGCATGGATACTTGCTCTTTCAGGTACACAAAGCGATTTGCCTTTTTTGCACATTCTGCGGCCTGAGTTGTTTTACGCCATGCCGGCTGTACTGGGTATGCTCATAGTTACACTCACAAAATCCGACAGAAGAAAAACTATCGGTTCAACACTTATCGGTTTTTCAATTATCATGACCGGTATGAACATGATGACAGGATCGATTGAACCTCTCTCTCACAGCACGTTATTCCTTAAAGTTTTGGGAATATTAAACAATCCTTTTATCGCTGTACTCATTGGTACTGCTGTCACGGCACTGGTTAGAAGTTCGGTAGCATCTGTTGCAGGATTACAATGCCTTGCCGCTAACGGTATGATTTCATTTGCCATGGCAATACCCACCATAATGGGACAGAATATCGGTACTTGTATTAGGGCTGTCATTTTAAGCCGTGACGCTAACAAAAACGCAAAGAGAGTTTCGCTCATACATCTGCTTTTTAATCTTATCGGTACTATTGTGTTTTTGACAGTTTACTGTCTGTCGAACCACTTTATGACTTCTTCTTTTGAGAACATGCCGATTACTCTCTTTGAAATAGCTCTTGCACACACTATTTTTAATGTTGCAACAACTATAATTTTGTTTCCATTCAGCAAACAGCTTGAAAACCTTGCCGGACTCATAGTAAAGGATAAATCCAACAATAAGGAAATAGAAGAAAGTTACAGCTTTATCGACTTACGACTTCTCTCTACTCCTTCTGTTGCAATTCGTGAATGCAACAGCAAATGCAAACAAATGGCAAAGCTAACTAAGGAAATGATTTTTGCATCGTTTTCCCTTATTACAAAATATGAGGAACCAACAGCTAAAGAATTAGCCAAAAACGAAGATATTCTGGATATGTACGAAGATAAACTTGGTTCTTTCTTATTCAAGCTTGCCACAAAGGAAATATCCGAAACTGATAGTCAGAGCGTTTCACGTCAGCTTCATACAATAGTTGACCTTGAGAGAATAGGCGATCACGCTATGAATATTCTGGGACTTGCTCAGGAACTCCACAGCAAAAAAATACGTTTCTCTGAAACTGCAAAGGACGAAACAGATATTCTTATCAGTGCCCTAACAGAGATCATCAACACAACTGTTGAAGCATATGTATCAAACAATATTGCACTTGCAAAACACATTGAACCACTTGAAGAAGCTATAGACCAGCTCATCAACGATATCAAAACTCAGCACATTGAAAGACTTAAATCTGGAGAATGTTCGATAGAACTTGGATTTATTCTTTCAGACCTGCTCACAAACTGCGAAAGAGTATCAGACCACTGCTCAAATATTGCAATAGCAATAATCGAAACACCCCAGTTAAGCTTTGACGCACATGAATATATCAATGATATTAAGAATGGGCCAAACTCAGACTTCCAGAGTGAATACGATATGTTCAAAGCTAAGTATTCAATTTCAGAATAAAACACAAATACTGAGAATCTGTTATGATCCTCAGTATTTTTTTATTAGTGAAAAAGCAGAAGCCGCACTGCGATCTCTGCTTTTTTCTAATGCTATAAATACTATAATTAACTTAGCTTCTCAGTTCTGCTCCAAGTTTAGCAAGTGATTTAAGTGCTTTGTTTACAGCTGACGTTGCCTGCTCATCGGTAAGAGTACCTTCAGCACTTCTGAGCACAAGGTTGAATGCAACACTCTTCATACCCGGAAGTATCGGCTTGCCCTTATATACATCGAACAGCTTCACAGACTCAAGATACTTTCCTGCACCCTCCTTGATAGCTTTCTCAAGCTCCAGTACAGGTATATCATCTGCGCAGATAACAGCCAGGTCACGAGTTACAGCAGGATACTTCGGAAGCGGTGTATAGTGCTTCTCAAGCTCTGCATACTCAAACATTGTATCTACATTAAGGCTGAAACAATATACTCTTGTTGAAATACCGTAGTTTTCTGTTACTTTCGGATGTATCTCTCCGATAACACCTAATGCCTCTCCGTTTATAGTAAGAACTGCACATCTTCCCGGGTGATAACCAAACTGCTCACGGTCTGCTTTAATATCGAAGTTTTTAACTCCTGTACGGGATAGTACCTGCTCTGCAATTCCCTTTACCTTGTAGAAATCTACGCCTTCGCCATAAAATCCTGCTGTAAGTACATTCTTCTCAACAGGCAGTTTATCCGGAGTTGTAGGTATATACTCCTTTGCTATCTCAAAGAGATAAGCATATTCGTTTCTGTTGTTATAGTTCTTTGCAAGTATCTCAAGCATTGACGGAAGTGCTGTTGTTCTCATTATCGAAGTATCTTCGCCTAACGGGTTTGAAATAACTACACTGTTTCTGAGAGCATGATTTTCGGGCATCATTACCTTATTGTAATATTTGGGGCTGATAAACGAATATGTCATTATCTCGCTTACTCCGCATGCAATCAGCGTATCAGTAATCGTCATATCGAACTTTTGTCTTGTGCTGTACTTGCCCTGTGCACCGCCCTTTATTGCTGTTGACGGAATCACGTTGTAACCGTAGAAACGTGCGATCTCCTCTGCAATATCTGCCTTATGCTGTAAATCAGGACGGAAAGTCGGTACTACTATATCATCGCCGTCAATCTTACACTCTATCTTCTCAAGAATTGTTTTCATCTCGTCTGCTGTCAGAGATGTATTCAGGAAGTGGTTTATCCATTCGGGGTTAAACTTTATTCTTACAGGCTCACTCTTTGAATTGTCGTCCATGATAACTCCGTCAAGAACATCACCTGCGTCAAGAAGCTGAACAAGCTCACACGCTCTGTCAAGTGCGGGCAGACAGGCATTCGGATCAAGACCTTTCTCGTATCTTGAAGATGCGTCTGTACGCATACCATGCTCTTTTGCTGTAAGACGAACGGACGATCCCATGAAGTTTGCACTCTCAAACACGATAGTTGTTGTATCGTCCATGATTCCGCTGTACTCTCCGCCCATTACGCCTGCAATAGCAACAGGTTTTTCTGCGTCTGCTATAACAAGGTTTTTGGAGCTTAGTTTTCTCTCTATTCCGTCAAGAGTCGTTATCTCCTCTCCGTCCTGTGCAAGACGAACATTTATTTTTCCGTCCTTTATAAAACGAAGGTCAAACGCATGCATAGGCTGACCGTATTCAAGCATAACATAGTTTGTAATATCTACTATGTTGTTTATCGGGCGAACACCCATAGCACGAAGTCTTTCTCTAAGCCACAACGGTGACGGCTTTACTCTTACATTTTCGATAATCCTTGCACTGTAAAGCGGACAAAGCTCCGGCTCATGGACTTTTACCTCAAGCATACCGTCGCTTGATTTTCCCGTTGATTTAACCTCAGGCGTATGAAGCTTGAGCGGCTTGTTAAATGTTGCCGCTGCCTCTCTTGCAAGACCTATCAATGAGAAACAATCGGGACGGTTCGATGTGATTTCAAACTCAACTTTTGTATCCGTAAGACCAACTGCCTCTTTTATTTCCATTCCGGAAACAGGTGTAAGATCGGGATCGTCCTGCAAAACAAATATTCCGTCCTGTATTGCATAAGGGAAATCGTGTGTTGTAAGACCAAGCTCTGCAACAGAACAGAACATTCCTTCGCTTACAACGCCTCTAAGCTTACCCTTTTTGATTGGTGTACCGTCAAACAGTTTTGACTTGTCCATACATACAGGTACATAGTCGCCTACTTTTAAGTTCGTTGCGGCGGTAACAATCTGTACATTCTTATCACCGACGTTTACCTGACATACAACAAGTTTATCTGCGTCGGGGTGCTTCTGTATATCAAGTACTCTGCCGACTATTATATTATCTATCTGTCCGCCCTCTATTTCAAACAACTCTACCTTTGAGCCGCTCATTGTCATAGCCTCCGAGAAATCACGGGGAGCTATATTTCCTACATCAACAAATTCCTTTAACCATTTCATTGATAAATTCATGATTTCAATTCTCCCTTCTCAATCAAAACTGTGACAAAAATCTTGTATCGTTCTCAAAGAACAATCTCATATCATCTACACCGTATCTTCTCATCGCAACTCTTTCAAGTCCTAAGCCCAACGCAAATCCCGAATACTCCTCAGGATCAATACCGCAGTTCTCAAGAACTTTCGGGTGAACCATTCCGCAGCCAAGTATCTCTATCCAACCCTCATTCTTGCACACACGACATCCCTTTCCCTTACAGCTAAAGCACTGAACGTCAACTTCTGCACTTGGCTCTGTAAACGGGAAGTGGTGCGGACGGAAACGTACTACGCTGTCCTCTCCGTACAAACGCTTTATAAATGTTTCCAATGTTCCCTTTAAATCTGCAAACGTAATATCCTTATCTACTACAAGTCCCTCTATCTGGTGGAACAGCGGAGAATGTGTTGCATCTACTGCGTCGCTTCTGAATACTCTGCCTGGTGAGATAATTCTGATCGGGGGCTTCTTCTTCTCCATTACACGAACCTGTACAGGAGATGTCTGTGTACGCAGTACGATATTATCGGTAATGTAGAATGTGTCCTGTGTATCTCTTGCAGGGTGATCCTTCGGGATATTCAGAGCCTCAAAATTATAGTAATCATACTCAACCTCCGGGCCCTCTACTATCTCAAAGCCCATACCAACAAATATCTCCTTTATTTCATCAAGAACAACAGACAGCGGGTGCTTATGTCCCAATGGTGACATGTCTGAAGGAAGTGTAACGTCTATCTTCTCCTCCTCAAGCTGTTTGTTTAGCTTAGCCTCTACAAGTTCTGCTTTCTTTGCTTCTACTTCTTTTTCTATGTAGCTTCTTACCTCATTTGCCATCTGTCCTATTACCGGACGCTCCTCCGGGGACAGTTTGCCCATTTGTTTGAGTATTGCGGTTAGCTCACCTTTTTTTCCTGCATACTTTACTCTCAGCTCCTCAATCTTTTCAATCGCGTCTGCTTTTGAGAGTTCTTCTTTTACTCTTGCACGAATTTCTTCAAGCTTGGCTTTCATAATTGTCTTTCCTTTCTTATATTAATATTAGTATGAAAGTGATTGCTTATTACACCAAAAACGCCCCTACGGATCTTACTCCATAGGGACGACTTATGCCGTGGTACCACCCATATTCTGTTTACAAAGCAAACACTCTGTCCGCATATAACGGTGCGTACCGTCAAAACCTACTGTTAGTTCAGTTCTGCCGCTCGGAAGTGAACTTCACATAAGCTATGCACAAAGCAGATCTCAGCCTATTGTCTGCTCTCTCTGTATCGCATGTATTCAAATGCTACTTTTCTTCGTCTATGCGTTCTCTGATATTAAACGGTTATTATTCCGACTTATAACAGTATATCATTATCGGGAACTTTTTTCAAGTAGGTTAAAAAATTTTTTTACCTGTCGATATCTGTGTTTTTTGTAAACTTTTCATTATATTATTGAAAAAAAACTCCCTTTATGTTACACTATTATTATGTACTTTTGTATGAATTATTTGTTAAGTATTGGAGAGAATATTATTATGATGGACACCTTTACAGAACAGCTTGAAGTAAGAAAAAATTCAAATACAGACATTATTAAGCTTATTGTTTATCTTCTGCTTATTTTTGCTGTACCAGGAATTTGTATTCTGCTTGGAGTTACTGTTAATTTTTATTTTATCGTTGTAGCGGTGTGTGCTTTTTTCTTTGCGGTATACGCCTCTTACTATCTTGTTACCGGTTTGTACGTTGAGTACGAATATGCCGTTACGAACAGCAACATTACCATTGACAAAATTAGCGGAAAACGTTCACGCAAACGCATTATCAGTGTAGATATTAAGCGTTTTAACACTTTGGCTAAGTTAAAAGATTCTGATGTTTCCAATAAAAACTATCGCAAAATTTTTAAAGCAAGTATTACGTCTGACGGCGATGATGTTTATGCAGCAGAAATGCACCTTGATAAATTCGGCGGCGACTGCCTTCTGCTTTTTTCGCCTAATCAAAAAACTATCGATGCTATGATGCCTCATCTCAGAAACAACATCAGACTTCAATTTAAAAAAGCCGGTATAGAAAAAACAAAAAACAATAAACAGGATATTAAATCCGAAACAAAGTCCGACACCGACAAAACCGATAGCAACAGCAATAAAAAGTCAAATAAAAAGAGTTAACAAAAAGGGAGATTTATTCTCCCTCTTTTTATAAGGAGGACACCAATGCCTGTTATAAATCTTTTTGACAGAGAACACATTAAAAGGATTAGACATAACATCGAAAATACTAAGGGACTGAAAAAAAGTGATATTCAAAGAATAAATGATTTTCGAGGTATAGTTCCTGCAAGTGAACTGCATGCTTTCTTTGCGGATAAAATCTACGAAAATGTCACAAACACGCTGGAAAACAAAAGAAACGGCGACTGCAATAAATCTACATTCGGAACACTTGGCTGTATCTGCGGTTCATACGGTATGGCGGGTGCGGCGATGCTTTGTGCGTCCTCATCATATGTATGCGGTGCAGGTATTGTAAAGTGTATTATTCCCGATTGTATTTATCCGATTATGGCAGGGCAGGTATGGGAAGCGGTTTATGCACCTTTTCCTGCTTCATCAAACGGAACTCTACTATTCAGCAATTTCGAAGATATTTATAATCAGGCTGAAAGCTGTAATGCATTGGTAATAGGCTGCGGTCTAAAAGTAACCGACGATACAGAAAAAATCGTATGTGAACTGTTACGACGATACGAAAAGCCGATAATTCTTGACGCTGACGGCATAAACTGTATTTCAAAGCATATAGATGTACTAAAGGAACGCTCAAATCCTACTATACTCACTCCTCACCCGAAAGAAATGTCACGACTTATGGGAGGTGTGGCTGTATCTGATATTCAAGGCGACCGTGAAAATATTGCAAAAAGTTTTGCGGAAAAATATGGCTGTATTATTGTGCTTAAAGGTTCGGGTACTGTGATTTCAGACGGCACAAAAACTCTTGTAAATCCAACCGGTAACGGCGCTCTCTCAAAGGGCGGTACGGGTGATGTGCTTGCAGGTATGATAGGTGCGTTCGTATGTCAGGGCATCGAACTATTTGATGCGGCGGCAGCGGCAGTCTATTCTCACGGATACGCTGCCGATATTCTTAGCCATGAGGTTTCCCCCATTACGGTTACAGCCCGTGACATCATTTCAGTATTAAAGCTTTTATGACAGGGTGATGCTTTATTAGAAATATCCGTACTGCTCTATTTATTATCGTGATTGTATTATTTTCTCTTCTTTCCGGCTGCATGGCTCAAAAACAAATCGTTCCGCCTGTTACCGAAAAGATAAACGAACTGTGTACTGTTACCTACAATAACAAAACCTATACAATAAGTATAACAAATCTTGCACAGGGCGTTTTATCTGAAAGCTTTATTTTACCTGAAAACACCTCCGGTACAGTATATTCATTTACCGGAGAGGGGTGCGACATCATAAGAGATACGCTCTCTGTGCACACAGACAAATCATATCTCAAAGATAACGCTCTCCCAAAACGCATATATAACATCTTTCGTGAATTACAAAACACCGAAGAACCTCAATATATCGGTGAGGAACAGGACAGCAAAGACAGTATTTTTTCTATGGGCAATTGTCGTGTCACCGCCGACAAAACAGTTGGATTTATCAAAAAAATAGAATCCTCTGACGGTAAACTTATTCTTCAATTCGAAAAAAATGATAATTAATTAATATGAACACCTGCGATATTTTTTTATATTATAATAGCAGGAGTGTATAATCATTCCTGAATATGGCTACACTATTATCAGGTACAGATCGTACCGATATAAAATATCGGAGTGTGAAAGACGTGAATATTAAACGGGGAGATATTTTTTATGCCGACCTCAGTCCTGTTGTAGGCTCTGAACAAGGCGGCGTTAGACCTGTGCTGATAGTTCAAAATGATGTGGGCAATCGTTACAGTCCTACCGTTATTGCGGCAGCTATTACCAGCAAACAGGATAAGGCAAGTATGCCTACACATATCAGGGTAAATGCCGTTTCGGGCGGTCTTGCAAAGGACAGTGTTGTGCTGCTTGAACAGATACGCACCATAGATAAACAAAGATTAAAAGAAAAAATGGGCTGTCTTGATAATAATTCAATGGGCAGAATTAACGAGGCTATTTCTATCAGCTTTGGCTTAACATAATATAAATATACCGCACTCACCAGAATATCTCCTTTGAGTGCGGTATATTTATCTTTTTTTATACTTATTTCGGCATAGTTTTTTTCTAATTAACAATTAACACTCTAATATTATTTTATTTTCATTTAAAAAAATTTTTCATTCGTGAAAAGATACTCTGATTATTGTTTTTAGTATTGCTATCTGTTATTCTTTTGGAAAAACAAAGAAAATAGTAAATAGGGTGATTTTATGGTAATAGATTATAAGATAATAGGAAAGCGAATCAAAATGGTTCGCAAAGACAACAACATGACACAGGAGGTACTTGCCGAAAAAGCAGATGTCACAGTGGGATACATCAGTCAGATTAAACGTGGAATATGTAAAGTCAACCTCGATACACTCGCAATAATTGCAAATATCCTTAACTGTGGGGTAAGCTTTCTAATTGACGGAACATCTCATCTGAACAGTTCTTATTTAAAAAATGAAATAACTGAAAAAATTATGCTGTGCAGCGATAAACAGAAAAAACTTATTCTCGAATTTATTGATCTGCTGCTTGAATATGACAAGTAAAATTTTTTTAAAAACTCTAATTATGACTATAGCACTTCCTTGAAACCGGGAAGTGCTTTTGCTTTATTCTTGACAGTTTTTTCGCTTTTATGCTATTATCTCTACCAAAATATTTGCCCGAAAGCGTGTCTTATTGTCGCTTTCGGGCTGTATTCGTTTATTTCCAAAATATAATAATATCAGAACAATCCGCTGATTACTCCGTTTTCGTCAACGTCTATTCTCTCTGCTGCGGGAGATTTCGGAAGTCCCGGCATTGTCATTATTGTTCCTGTCAGTGCTACTACAAAGCCTGCGCCTGCCGATACCTTAAGATTTCTCACCGTTACTGTAAAGCCCTCCGGTGCCCCAAGTTTTGCGGGATCGTCAGAGAAACTATACTGTGTTTTTGCCATACATACAGGCAGCTTATCAAACCCTAAAGACTTTATCTGTGCAAGCTGCTTCTTTGCATTTGCTTCAAACACAACTCCTGCTCCGCCGTAGATTTTCTTTACGATAGCCTCAATCTTGTTTTCAAGTGTATCTTCAAGTTCATAGCTGAATGTAAAGTCGCCCTTCTCTTCCTCACAAAGACGCACTACCTCTTTGGCAAGTTCTACACCGCCGTTTCCGCCGTCTGCCCATACGGTTGAGAGTGCTACATTTACTCCAAGTTCCCTGCACTTTTCAATTACCAGCTGCACCTCTGCGTCTGTATCTGTCGGGAAACGATTCACCGCTACTACGCAAGGAAGCTTATACACATTCTTAATATTGGAAACGTGCCTTAAGAGGTTCGGCAAACCTTTTCCAAGTGCGTCAAGGTTTTCGTTTGCAAGCTCTGTTTTAAGCATGCCGCCGTGCATTTTTAATGCTCTTACAGTCGCTACAACAACAACCGCCGAAGGAGTAAGTCCTGCATATCTGCACTTTATGTCAAGGAACTTCTCTGCTCCCAAATCTGCTCCAAAACCCGCTTCCGTTATTGCATAATCAGAAAGCTTCAATGCCATTTTCGTAGCGATTACTGAGTTACATCCGTGAGCTATATTTGCAAACGGGCCTCCGTGTACAAGTGCGGGCGTACCCTCTAATGTTTGCACAAGGTTAGGTTTTAACGCGTCCTTAAGCAACGCTGTCATTGCACCTGCGGCTTTAAGCTGTCCTGCCGTTACAGGTTCCTCATTATATGTATATCCAACTATTAGGCGTGATAATCTCTCTTTCAGATCTGTTATCGACGTTGCAAGACACAGTACAGCCATAATCTCTGACGCTACCGTTATATCATATCCGTCCTCACGCGGTACACCGTTTACTCTGCCGCCCAAACCGTCTGTTACAAATCTAAGCTGTCTGTCGTTCATATCTACACATCTTCTCCAAGTAATTCTGCGTGGATCAATGTTCAGAGAATTTCCCTGATAAATATGATTGTCAAGCATTGCTGCAAGCAGATTGTTTGCTGCTCCTATTGCGTGGAAATCTCCTGTAAAGTGCAGGTTGATATCCTCCATAGGTACTACCTGTGCATATCCGCCGCCTGCCGCTCCGCCTTTTATTCCGAAAACAGGTCCCAATGACGGTTCTCTGAGCGCTACAACACAGTTTTTGCCTATCTTTCTCAGACCGTCTGCAAGTCCGATCGTAGTTGTAGTCTTGCCTTCGCCTGCCGGAGTTGGTGTAATTGCGGTTACAAGAACCAGCTTGCCGTTCTCTTTCGGGCTGTCCTTTAAGTATGACAGATCTATCTTTGCTTTATATTTTCCGTATTGCTCAATATACTCAGACGGTATGCCTGCCGTATCGGCAATTTCGGTGATGTTTTTCATTTTGACTGACTGTGCAATCTCTATATCACTCTTGTACATTAGTCTTACTCCTTTTTATCAAGAATATCCTATATATCTCAGCTTTATAAGATACAAAACAAAAATATGAAGTGGGTATAATATGTAAAACAGATATTTAAGTACCTTACCCTTTATAAATCCACGTTCGCCATTATATAAGCTCATTATCAGAAACGATATCAGTATTACCGGCTGTAATGAAAAGAAACAGCTTCCTATCAGCGATTTGGTTATTTTATCTTTACGCATTATGTACATAAACAGAATAAAGCAATATCCCTTCACTCCGTAATCCGCTTTGAATACAAACGACAGTATAAACAAACCAGACAAAGCTAATATCTTTTTTATATTGTCGTTCTTAAAGTTTTCATAACAGCATATTCCAACGTACCCAAAAAACAAAGTAAAAAACACATTCTGCTCAGCGTAAAACAAACTTCCCGTATGCTCTAAATTCCAAGGTATCTCAGAAATTATGGCAAATGCGAACAGATTTATTCCGTACTTTTTCCTGTCATGCGTATGAAGGAATCCCTCTACAAGCAAAAAAACATACAGCGGAAACGCTAATCTGCCAGTTATCCGAAACATAGAATACATGCTCATTTGCATTGTGCCAAAAGTTATTATTGGCTCTGTCGCAGAGGGAATACTTAGGATAATCACCACTCCGACATGGTCAATTATCATCGTCACAAGCGCTATCAGTTTCAACATGCTTCCCGATAAAACTCTTGCTCTTTTCAGCTTATCTATATCGTTTCAGCTCCCTTTGCTCCGAAAAGCCAAGATATACCTGACTTTTCGGAGTGTATCGTTTTACTTGAAGTACTTAACAGCCGAACGGAACATTCCCATATCATATCTTCCGTCTACATTCTTATAAAGTCCCTCTCCTATACGCTCAGAGTGACCCATCTTACCGAATACTCTGCCGTCTGGTGAGGTTATACCCTCTATTGCAAATGCAGAATCATTCGGGTTGAAACGTACATTATTTGTTGGCATTCCGCTTAAATCTACATACTGTGTTGCTATCTGTCCGTTATCGGCAAGCTGTGCTATCACGTCATCTCCTGCAAGGAAACGTCCCTCTCCGTGTGATATCGGCACTGTATATATATCTCCGACTTTTGTTTCCATAAGCCACGGTGATTTGTTAGACGCAATTCTTGTTCTCACAAGTCTGGACTGGTGGCGGCTTATTGTGTTAAATGTAAGTGTCGGACAATTCTCATCAGTGTCTATTATCTTTCCGTACGGTACAAGACCAAGCTTTATCAGTGCCTGGAAGCCGTTGCAGATACCTGCCATAAGTCCGTCACGGTTTTCAAGAAGCTCTGTGATCTCGTTCTTTATTACAGCATTACGGAAGAATGCCGTAATGAATTTTCCAGAACCGTCAGGCTCGTCACCTCCGGAAAATCCTCCGGGAATGAATACGATCTGTGCCTCTTTTATTCTCTTTGCAGTATACTCAACCGACTCAGCAATATCCTTTGCAGTAAGATTTTTGATAACTATTATCTCAGGATCTGCTCCTGCATCACGAAGCACCTTTGCTGTGTCAAACTCACAGTTTGTACCCGGAAATACCGGAATAACAACCTTCGGCTTAGCAGTTCTTATTGAAGGAGATACACGTTTTTCTGTCGTATAAGAGAATGCAGGAATATCCTTTCTCTCCATCGGAATGTTACAAGAATAAACAGGCTCCAACTTATTCTCATAAATATCAAGTAGTTCAGGCAGTTTAAGGATTGTGCCCTTATAGCTGATGATCTTTTCGCCTGTTGTCGAACCCAGTGTAATTCCTGCGTCGGTATTCTCGTTGAGTTCAAGAATAAATGCACCGTAGTTGTAGCCGAAAATATCCTCAAGAGATACTTCACTGCTGTACTTAAAGCCTACATCATTTCCGAAGCACATCTTCATCACTGCCTCAGCTACACCGCCGTATGTAGGTGTATATGCTGCTGCAACCTTTCCTTCACGCATAAGCTTAGTTACCTGTGCATAAACAGCCTTCAAAGAGTTTGGTCTTGGAAGATCGTTCTCGTCATACTCAGGCTTTAATAGTACAACTCTGTGTCCTGCTTCCTTAAAATCATTTGTAATTATATTATCAGTCTTATCCATTGTAACGGCAAATGATACTAATGTTGGCGGAACATCAAGATCCTCAAACGAACCCGACATTGAATCTTTACCGCCTATTGACGCACATTCAAGATCAAGCTGTGCTTTGAGTGATCCCAATAATGCTGCAAGCGGCTTACCCCAACGCTTGCCGTCACGGTTAGGTCTTTCAAAATACTCCTGGAATGTCAGGTAGACATCTTCAAATGACGCACCTGTTGCAATAAGCTTTGATACCGACTCAACAACAGCAAGATATGCACCATGGTATGGGCTTTTCTCTGTGATATACGGGTTGTAACCCCATGCCATTACAGAACAAGATTTCGTATGTTTCTTCTCCATCGAAACCTTCTGTACCATCGCCTGGTTAGGTGTAAGCTGGTTCTTTCCGCCAAACGGCATTACAACCGTACCTGCTCCGATTGTTGAGTCAAATCTCTCTGAAAGTCCTCTCTTTGAGCAGACATTCAAATCACCTGCAAGAGCTTTGTACTGATTTGCAAAATCTTCCTCAACCTTACGATTATAATCCTTCGGTGCATCAGGTGTAATTACAATATGCTTTTCTGCACCGTTTGAATTAAGAAACTCTCTGGAAATATTTACTATATCCTTTCCGTTCCACTTCATTACAAGTCTTGGTTCTGCCTTAACTACTGCTACTACTGTTGCCTCTAAGTTCTCACTCGCTGCAAGCTCCATGAATCTCTCTGCATCTTTTGGCTCTACAACAACAGCCATTCTCTCCTGTGATTCGCTTATTGCAAGCTCTGTACCGTCAAGTCCGTCATACTTTTTAGGTACCTTATTAAGGTCAATTTCCAAACCATCTGCAAGTTCGCCTATTGCAACTGAAACACCGCCTGCTCCAAAGTCGTTACAGCGTTTGATAAGAAGTGAAGCTTCTTTGTTTCTGAATAATCTCTGAAGTTTTCTTTCTTCGGGGGCGTTACCCTTCTGTACCTCTGCACCACAGCTTTCCAGTGATTCCAAAGTATGTGATTTTGACGAACCGGTAGCACCGCCGCAGCCGTCACGTCCTGTACGTCCGCCAAGCAGGATAACTATATCTCCCTCTTCAGGACGCTCACGTCTTACATTTTCTGCCGGAGCTGCCGCAACTACTGCGCCTATCTCCAATCTTTTTGCAGCATATCCGTCATGGTATAGTTCATCTACCTGGCCTGTTGCAAGACCAATCTGATTACCATATGAACTGTAACCCGCTGCCGCTGTGGTTACAATTTTACGCTGTGGAAGTTTACCCTGCATAGTTTCGCTTACGGGCTTTAGCGGATCTGCCGCACCTGTTACACGCATTGCTCCATAAACATATGATCGGCCCGACAGCGGATCTCTGATTGCACCGCCGATACAAGTTGCTGCACCGCCGAACGGCTCTATTTCGGTTGGATGATTATGTGTTTCGTTTTTGAACAGCAGCAGCCAATCCTCTTCTTCTCCGTCTGCATCTACCTTTATTTTAACAGTGCAGGCGTTTATCTCCTCAGATTCATCAAGCTTTTCAAGTTTGCCCTGCTGTCTTAAATATTTAGCTCCGATTGTTCCTAAATCCATTAGGTTTATAGGCTTCGTTCTGCCTATTGTCTTTCTTGTTTCAAGATACTCCTCATAAGCTTTCTGTAAAAGCGGATCTTCAAAATGAGCTTCGTCAATAGTTGTTAGGAATGTAGTATGACGGCAGTGATCCGACCAATATGTATCGATCATCTTTATCTCTGTGATAGTAGGATCTCTTTGCTCACTCCTGAAATAATTCTGACAGAATTTTATATCGTCCAGATCCATAGCTAGACCTTTCTCTGTCATGAAATCTTTCAGTCCGTTCTCGTCAAGCCTATTAAAGCCTTTAAGCGTATCCACTTCGGTCGGTATCTCATATTCGGATACAAGCGTTGTGTATTTCTCTAATGACGCTTCTCTTGACTCAACGGGGTTGATAACATACTTCTTTATCTGATCTACATCATTCTGTGTAAGCTTACCCGAAAGAATATATACCTTTGCTGTACGGATAAGCGGTCTATCTTTTTGTGAGATTATCTGAATACACTGTGCTGCGGAATCTGCTCTCTGATCAAACTGACCGGGCAAGTACTCTACCGCAAATACTGTATCGCTGTCAAGTTTATCTATCTCATCTGTTACAATATCAAGCTGCGGCTCTGAAAATACCGTTCCCTTACAGTAATCAAAAAGGTCCTTGTCAATATTATCTGCATCATATCTGTTGAGAATACGGATATTTTCCAAATTCTCTATGCCTAGAAGATTTCTCAGATCATTGCACAGCGCTTTTGCCTCATGTGCAAGCTCTGCTTTTTTTTCTACATAAATTCTATAAACCATTTTGGGATTCCTCCTGAATATTTTTGCGAATCCAATTATTTTTTGAGTGCCTGAAGCGCCTTCTGTCCTATATCCTTTCGACAATATGCATTCTCAAAGGTTATACTTTCTGTTGCCTTGTAAGCGTCCTTTATCGCCTGTTCAAGCGTATCTGCTGTTGCAACAACATTGAGTACACGTCCGCCGTTCGTGAGAAGCTTACCGTTATCATCAAGCTTTGCTCCTGCGATATAGTAGTTTGCGTTCTCTGCAAGTTCGCCTATCTTTATCTCAAAGCCCTTTTCATAAGCCTTTGGATATCCGTTTGACGCTAGAACAACACAGCACGCACTCTTGTCTGCAAACTTTACTTCAACTTCGTCAAGTCTTTCCTCTGCAGTTGCACGCATTATTTCAAACAGATCACTCTCAAGAAGCGGTAATACTACCTGTGTTTCGGGATCTCCAAAACGACAATTATACTCTATTACCTTCGGTCCGTCCTTTGTTATCATTAGACCAAAGTACAGACAGCCTTTAAACGGTCTGTCAAGACAAGCCATAGCTTTGATTGTCGGAATGAAAATCTTCTCCATACACTCTTGTGCTACTTCTTTCGTATAGTATGGATTTGGTGCAACAGTTCCCATACCGCCTGTATTAAGTCCCTTATCTCCGTCAAGCGCACGTTTGTGATCCATGCTTGATACCATAGGAATTATTGTTTTGCCGTCTGTAAACGAAAGTACCGACACCTCAGGACCTTCTAAAAACTCCTCTATTACTACACGGCTGCCGCTCTCACCGAAAATCTTATCCTGCATCATAGACTTTACGGCATTTTCTGCGTCCTCTCTATTCTCAGCGATAATAACACCCTTGCCAAGTGCAAGTCCGTCGGCCTTTATTACTGTTGGAATAGGTGCTGTTTTTATGTATTCAAGGGCCTTTTCCATATCGTCAAAGACTTCATATTTTGCAGTAGGAATATTAAAGTTCTTCATCAGGTTCTTTGAGAAAACCTTACTTCCTTCAATTATTGCAGCACTTGCTTTAGGTCCGAAGCAAGGTATACCCGCATCCTCAAGTGCATCAACCGCACCAAGTACCAGCGGATCATCAGGTGCTACCACAGCAAACTCTACATTATTATCTGTTGCAAATTCAACTATTTTTGGAATATCTTTTGCGCCAATGTCAACACACTCTGCATCCTTTGTAAAACCGCCGTTTCCGGGAAGTGCATAAATAA
>ONAH01000112.1 GCA_900315715.1 uncultured Eubacteriales bacterium | reverse complement strand
TAAATCTGCGCGCACTCTTTCTGTTTATCATCAAGTTTTATCGCATTGATAGAAGCTCTCTGCACTAACAAACTATCTAAAGCAGTCACTTTTCCATCGCCGTTAATATCTCCCAGCTCTAATATACGGTAATTAATAAAGATCTCATTACTCTTATCCATTTCATACATTACCGTTCCATAAAAGCCATATATGGGAATGTCTTTAAATCGGCCGCCCATAAAAGAAAGACCGTCATCATGCACTTCATAGTCACAAGCCGTAAAGGTTACCTTATCTCTGACTACTTTTATTTCTCCCGTTACAACTATTGCCTTAAGATTTTGGCTGTCGCTAAAAGCGTGGGAAGGCAAATAATTCACCTCTTCGGGAATATGATATGTTTCGCCCTCCTTTGCCGCAGGATAGCAAATAATCATAGTGTACTCTCCATCTTTTCTGAAAAGAACTCCATCTATATCGTAAAAAAAAGGATTATCCTTATCAACGTGTATATACTTAAGCGATGTGCATTTAACAAAAGATTTCGATAACGCTGATGTAAGTCCGCTGCCTAAATATATATCCGTAAGCGATGTACAGCCAAAGAAGGTGCAGCCGCTTAGTTTTGTAACAGTATCGGGAACAGTTACCGTCTCAACAGAGGTGCAGTTTAAAAACAATGCTGATTCCAATTCCGCAACCGTATAGCCGTCCAGCTTGGAGGGTATTTTTACATTTTTCTCACTTCCGTTATATTTTGTAATAACAGCATTATCGTCACGATTTAATTTGTACTCATAATCTCCGCTTGTAAAATTATTGTTATCGTCTGCGTATGCAGGCACTATACACAGCACAGATATTATTATTGCCATTATTAAAGAAATAATTTTTTTCATCATATAATCTCCGTTGGTATAAACAAATGAGCAAATTGAAGAAAATATCTGTATTTTTTCGATTTGCTCATTTAATGGTTTATTTATTTGTCACTGCTTTTCTCAACAAACATCTTTGGCTTAAAGTTGTTCACGATATTACTGTTTTTCTCAACAGTAATAGTCTTTGCAAATTCGTTGAGATAATTGTCATAATCCTCACTCTTCATCTCATTGAGGAGAGAATAATGTGTATATCCGCTCTTTAACGGATAAACATATGCTGTATCAGAAGCATTATCTGATGTTGCTGTAACGTCGTCAAGTGAATTTTCACTGGCGGTGTCTGTTTCTGTGTCAGTATCACTTTTATCAAGGAAGTCGATTATTGAATCCGTTTTCGGCTTATATACAAAATAGTACATTGTAGCAGCGTCCTCACCGCTCTTTACGAAGGTTGCTTCACCCTCATTGAGTGACTTGAGTGCATTTACAATAGTTTCATTCATAGTTGTATCTTCTAAATTAACGGAACCCGAAAGTGTAGGATCCGAAGTATATTCAAAGTCTTTCATATACTGTCTTACTACATTCTCATAAGTTTCGTTCTTCTTATTTATCATCTCTGTGTATGACTTGAGACTATTTTCTGTTTTCTTAAACTCCTCATCAGACTTTGCAACCGAATTACCGTTTTCGTCCTGTGAAGCCATGCTGATGCTAAAATATGCGTAACCCACGTACTTATCCTTGAAGTATTTTAAAAGTTCATCATCAGGAACAGCTTTTTCGCCGTCTTTGCCATAAAGCTTCTCAAACACCTGTCCGTACTTAATTCCGTACTCCGAATAGCAGTATTTAAAACTCTCCTGAGAAATGCCGTATTTCTCAAATCTATCCTTTATGTTTCCCCATATCTGATCTGCATAAGTGCTGCTTGTTTCATAATCAGTTTTCTCAAGCTCCAAACCATACTGCTTAAACAGTGTTTCTACCGCAATCATCTTCATTGTGGTTTCGTCTGCACCGTCAAGAGCATACTGCTCAAGTGTCTTTTTGTTGCCGTCGCTGTCCGTTACCTCTTCGTCAAGGATTTTCTTAACCTGATCAGGGCTTTCTACCTTGTCATATCCCTCATAATAAGCGTTAAGCAGGTTATAGATATAATCTCCTGCTGTTAGAGAAATGTCGCCGGATCTGTAAGACCAACTCTGATCTCCGCAGCCTGCAAACACTGCAAGCATAGCAACAGCAAGCATTGCCGCTGCAATTCTTTTGATATTCTTCATTTTGTTAGCTTCCTTTCAATACAATACTATAATATAATTTAGAAGTCCAAATTATATTATACACATAGTTCGGCAATTTGTCTATTATTTTTTTGTTAATAAATTGACATTTTTAGCTGTAATTTTTGTTTTTTTGCCCGAATAAAAGTGTTTATACCTGCAAAGTTTTCTTCAACAAATCAATTATATTCTCTTTTGGATTCTTTTTCATTACAATATACGGTTTGGCTTTCAGCTTCAACAGCGTGCGTTTAGCGTTTCTTTTCATAAACTCCGCAAGCATTTCATTTTCGAAGCTTTCTACATACATCAGTATATTATCCTCATTCTGTCTTATCTCATATATTCCGCACTTTATCGCCACACTTCTGATAAGTGCAACGTCTATCAGCGTCATAACGGCACGGGGAATATCTCCGTATCTGTCGATAAGCTCATCAATAACGTCCTCTGCGTCCTCTTTGCAGCGTATATCGGAAATCCTTCTATATGCGTCAAGCCTCAGATTGAGGTTTGAAATATACTTTTCGGGAATATGTGCCTGCACACTCAGATCAACAAAACAATCCTTATCAGCGGCTGCAGGCGTTTCTCCCTGTGCTTCGCTTATTGCTTCGTTGAGCATTTTGATGTACATATCATAACCTACGTCCTCCATGTGGCCATGCTGCTGTCCGCCCAGAATGTTTCCTGCTCCTCTTATTTCAAGATCACGCAGCGCAATCTTAAAGCCGGATCCAAACTGTGTAAACTCTCTTATTGCGGTAAGACGTTTTGTAGAAATTTCGCTTAGCACCTTGTTTGGCGCATATGTAAAATACGCATACGCACGTCTTGTGGAACGGCCTACTCTTCCTCTGAGCTGATGCAGCTGTGACAAACCCATAAAATCTGCATTTTCTATTATAAGAGTATTTGCGTTCGGCAGATCAACTCCCGTTTCGATAATGGTTGTGCATACAAGTACATTTATCTCCTGTTCAAGCATTTGTCGCCATACTTCGGACAATTCCTGTTCAGTCATTTTACCGTGACCTATTCCTACATTTGCCTCAGGAATTCGCTTTTTGATTTCTGCAGCCTTACCTTCAATACTCTCAACCCTATTGTACAGATAGAACACCTGTCCGCCGCGTCGAAGTTCTCTCCTTATCGCCTCTGCTATTACGCCCTTATCATGCTCAAGAACATATGTCTGTACAGGCTTTCTGTCAAGCGGCGCCTCCTCAATAACAGACATATCTCTTATTCCGCTCATCGCCATATTAAGGGTTCTTGGTATCGGCGTTGCGGAGAGTGTGAGAATATCCACATGGTGGAACATCTCCTTAAACTTCTCCTTTTGTGCCACTCCGAAACGCTGCTCTTCGTCTATTATCGCAAGTCCAAGATCTCTGAACTCCACGTCCTTTTGTACAAGTCGGTGTGTGCCTATAATAAAATCTATCGCACCTGTTTTCAGCTTTTTGAGTATCTCTTTTTGCTGTTTCGGCGTTCTGAAACGTGACAGCAGCTCAATGTTTACAGGGAAACCCTCAAACCTTCTGAGTGCAGTCTGGTAGTGCTGCCATGCCAGTATTGTTGTTGGCGCAAGCAGAACACACTGCTTTGAATCCGCTATACACTTGAACGCTGCACGCAGCGCAACTTCTGTTTTTCCGAATCCAACATCTCCGCAAAGCAGTCTGTCCATCGGTACAACTCTCTCCATATCAGACTTTATCTCGTCTATACATCTGAGCTGATCTGCCGTTTCTTCATACTCAAACCTTGCCTCAAAATCGTGCTGCCACTCATTGTCACCTGAAAACGCATATCCCTTTTTATGCATACGGTCTGAGTACAGCTTGATTAGTTCGTCTGCCATATCTCTGACAGCTTTTCTAACACGGCTTTTTGTTTTTGCCCAGTCGCCCGAACCCAGCTTGTTGAGTTTGACGGTGCTTTCGTCGCCGTGACCTATATATTTGGAAACAAGGTCAAGCTGCGTTACCGGAACATAAAGTGTATCGCCTTTTGCGTAATTTATCTTTATATAGTCTTTGATTATATCATCTATCTCAAGCTGCTGTATCCCCTGGAACTGTCCTATTCCGTATGTGGAATGTACTACATAATCTCCGTTTGTAAGTTCTGCAAGGTTTGTAATCTGCTTTGAGTTTTTGTTTCTCTTGCTACGGACAGACTTTTCCGAAGTCCTTATGTGTCCTTGAGATATCAGCGCAAATTTAATCTGATGATACTCTATACCTGCCGACAGCGAACCGGGCAGTACATATATTACTCCCTTCTCTGAGAGTGCCACTCCAGTACCCGGTGATACGTGATAGCCTTTTGCAGAAAGTTCTTCTCTGAGCGAATCGC
>ONAH01000236.1 GCA_900315715.1 uncultured Eubacteriales bacterium | reverse complement strand
TGTATCAAGTCAAAGAATGGAACGGAGGTAAAGTTCACTTTATTGAAAATGACATCATTCATCTCATGAGGGGACAGGTATATAATATTGATGGAACTAAATTCTTTACATTTGGCGGTGCATACAGTATTGACAGAGTTAAAAGGATTATGGGTGTTACTTGTTTTGAAGAGGAGCTACCATCACAAAAAGAATACAATGAGGGTATTGAAAACCTGAAAGCAAATGATTTTAAAGTCGATTATGTTCTCTCCCACACTGCGCCTCGTGAAGTTGCTGCAGCTATGGGTTTCGGTGAGTGGTCTAATGAAGAAATTGAACTTAGAGAATATTTGCAGATAATAGCCAACTGCACTGATTTTGCTGCATGGTACTTCGGTCACTTTCATAAAGATGAGCAAGTAGATAATACTTTCTTCTGCCTTTATGATAAGTTACTTGAAATCCACTAAGATTAAAAGTGAACGTACATTACATAATTGTACTTGCAACAATTTCAGATAAAAAAACATACTCCTGCACATCACCGTGCAGGAGTTCTTAATTTTATAATAATGCTGTATTCGATTTGTCGGAAAGTATCTTTTCGGGTAACGCAAACTTAATTCCATTCGGTATTATGTCTATGACCGCTCTTGACATCGGTATAACTTCACCGTCAAGAGATATGCAAAAACCTTCTCCTGCCGTTATCTCTACGTGTTTACATTGTCTGTAACGCAAAAAGTCCTTAAACCTTGGATCTGTTAAATGTGTACCTTCTGCATAGTATTTGACAAGTCGTATAAATTTTGTTCTTGATACTGTATCCGAAACACATATATCAAGAAGTCCATCATTTACATAAGCTTTCGGCGCACATTTATATTGACCGCCAACATATCTTCCGTTTGCAACGGTACACAGAAGAAAATCTCCGTTACATATTACTTCACCGTCTGCTTCTATCAATGCCTGGTTTTTCATTGCTTTTGCAAGGCCCATTACAACTCCTGTTGTATATGCATTCTTTCCGCCTATAATTTTCTTTGAACGAACCTCATCCATCTTTTTTGCAACATACGAATCAAACCCAAAATGGCAAACATTTATACAAAACCTGTCATTAACCTTCATTATGTCAATAGGCATTTCTCTTGCATTCGTTAGTGAGATTATATCCAGAAAGTCTTCCTTGTTGCCAAAACACTTAATTAAGTCGTTTCCACTTCCGCATGGATAAACACTCATACTTGCTTGTGGAAATGTTGCTATTCCGTTTACAACCTCATTGATTGTTCCGTCACCTCCGCAAGCATAAAACCTTACCTCATTAGCATGCGTTGACAGATACTTCTTTATGTACTGCTCAGCGTCACCTTTTCCCTTGGTAAGATATACAGAACATTTGAAATCCTTTCCCAGAGAAGAAAGACTGCTGTATATTATCTGCGATGCATTGCCCTTACCGGATGCAGGGTTTACTATAAAAATATGCTTCATGTTACTCACCCCTTACAGGTATAGTTCTGAGATTCGCTCTTTCGCTTTCTTTTTGTTGTTACAGACTGCTATCATTCCCTTTGATTTTAAACCGTCATCAGCTACCATTACGGTATCGCCAAGGTCTAATGCTGTTTCAACATTATTTGTAAATACAAGCAGTGAAAGCTTCCTACTCTTTTTGAGTTCCGCAAGTCTTGATATTTCTGCTTTTCGCTCGTCTTCTGCCAAACCGTCAAACGGTTCATTTATTACTATTAACTCATGTGAACACATATATGCAGCAAAGATTTCACCTCGTGCGGCTATATTATCTGTTAGTGAAGAATATGGTTTATCTCCGTACTCCTCAAGTTCCATCGAAGAAAGTTCTTTTGTCGCAAGAAGCGTTGCCATGTTCCTTACTAACCCACGATGTATTATCGGCGCCGAAGCAATATCTATTATTGTCTTTCGCTTAGATACTCTTCTTTTCCTTTCAACTGTGCCAAAATTGTTCTTAGTACCCGTTACATCGTCGCCCTTAAAAAAGATCTTGCCTTTTTCGGGTTTTATCGCTCCGCTCAGTATTTCAAACATAATATCACATACGTCATTATTCTTACAAAGTATCGCAAGACTATCACCTGACGGTACAGAAATGCTTATTCCTTCAAGCTGAGCCTTCTTAGTTTTCTTTACTATATTCGATACCTCAAGTATCGGTATCTGAACTTTTTTCATACTTACTTCTTCTTTCTCTTCAAAACAACAAACGTTGCTGCACCTACTGCTGTTACACAGAATACTACTATTATTATTACAAGTATTGTGTTTCCCGATGATGTATTTTCTTCTGGTTCCTCTGACAAAGAAGGTATTGATACGTTTGATCTCTCCGATTCGGGTACGTTCTCATTCGGTACTCCGTTAAATAGGTCATCTACCTTAAACGAATCAGACGTCATATACTGTGCCATTTCGTCAGCGTCTGTACCCAAATAAGGTGCTGTATTCTGCTGGTATGTGTTGACAGTGGTTTCTTCTCTATCTGTATATTGATCTTCTGTAAGGTCTGTATCTTCATTTTCAAGTGTAAAGAATTCATCAAACTCATTTTTTATTGTTATATTCCCCGTTGCAGTTTCCAGCACCTTAAAAGATACTGTTACTACCATTCTTTCCTGGCTTAAATCATATCCGTAAGCATTAACCGCAGAGAAATATATAGTTCCATCATCTGCCTTGATATTGTGCATAGCGTTATTGAATATATCGAAACCTATTGAACCATCTACATACTCTAAACAGTTTGTATCATATTTGATATAGCAGCCTGCACCTGCAACTGAGTCTTTTACTCCACCCACATAATACTCATATGTTACGATATCACCCTTATTTACTGATACACCGTTTACTGTTATATCTCCGTCAGCAAAAGCTGTTGTCGGCATAATTGTTAGTAGAGTTAATAACATCATCAAAACTGCTATTCCCGAATATAGTTTCTTCATAATACACCTCTTATTTCTTTGTTTCATCACTCTTGTCAGAATTCTTCATTGTTACTAGAAATACTATTGCTATTATCGCTATTAGTGTAAGCATTCCTGCTGCTGCAAAAAATACTATCGAATAATTTGCTGGCTTGCTTGCTACTGCCGATACAGTATCATCATGGGCATTATTGCCGTAAGGGTAATCTAATGTGTCTACTGAGACTGTCTGTGACTGCTGTTGAGTTTTTGAGTCAGATGTACTCTCTGTTACCGCTGATGACGTCCCTAATATTAAAGACGATGTACCGTTTTCATTACTGTTAACTTTACTATTGTCAGTGTTTTTTGGTGTTTCGCTTGCAGCAGATGAAGCAGAATTATCCGTACTCTTCTGTATTATTTCTTCGGATACAGTTTCTATCTGCTTTACTTCATCTTCGGTTAGTGTAATATAATACACATACTCATCTTTATGATCTTTTAGTTCATCGTCAATAAAATTCTTTATATCGGAGTTTATATACAAATCCGGTGATTGATCGCTTATCACACGAAACTGCATAGTCGCAACAATACTATCTGTCTTAAAGCTAAATCCGTTTAAATCAAGCGCATTGAACCTTACACAATCCTTATCTTGATCGTTTACTAGCGTCCCTGTAAGATTTGGCATCTGAATACTATCCGCTATATATTCCAGTGCTGTACTGTCGTATGTAACCTCAACATCTAATGCCTGAATGATATTTGGACAGTCTGATGCGTGTATCTCATATGTTATCGTCTGTCCTAGTTGTACTTCGTTTCCGTTTACTTCTATTGCACTTGCCGCTAAAAACGGTATCATCATTATTATTGCTGTCACGGCTAAAGATATTTGAATAATAAGTCTTTTCATACATTCACCTACCCTAAATATAAAAAGAAAAGCGAACTCTGAGAGTTCGCATTTGTTCGGAAGATTACATAAAGTGCTCTACACAGTTAATGCCAATTACAACGATTACAAAACCCACTACGAAAACCTTTGTCCATCTGGCAAGGAATGCATCAAGTGAACGAGCCTTGTTTTTTGACAAGAATGTATCTGCACCGCCTGTAATAGTACCCAGTCCCTGCGTATTACCCTCCTGTAAAATAATTACTATAATCATTGCGATAGAAAATACAAGAAGAATACCGCCGAGAATATATTCTATTACCAGTTTCATTGTTTACACCTCCAATGTAACTTACATCTTTACCATAATAACATATTACTGATTAATTTGCAAGGGAATTTTCAAATTTGTAATTACATTTTATTATTTTTTTAGATTATCTGCTCTGTACAACTCGTTTGCTACTGACGCAAAATCCGATAGTTGCAACTGTTCAGCTCTTGCTGTTTGTGAAACACCCGCTTTTTCAAGTATTATTGCAAGCTCAGGCTTACTTATTCCCATTGTTGCTGAAAGCGTATTTAGCATTGTTTTTCTTCTCTGTGCAAAGGACGCTTTTATCACTCGAAAAAGCATCTCTTCGCTCTCAACATTAACTGTTGGCTTATCATGGAGTGTTAGCTTTATTACTGCGCTGTCAACCTTTGGCGGTGGCATAAAGCTGCCCGCTGATACTTTAAACAGCATTTCTGCCTTTGCGTAGTAGTTTACCGCTGCTGTTACGGCACCTGTCTGTCTTGTTCCAAGTGGCGCACATAATCTGTCTGCTGCTTCTTTCTGTACCATTACTGTTATTGATTTCACAGGAAGTCTGTCTTCTAACAGCTTCATTATTACTGGAGATGTAATGTAATACGGGAGATTTGCACATACAACGACATCAAGACTTTTGAATTCATCTTCGATTAGTTTGTGTAAATCTATCTTCAATATATCATCGTTTACCACACGAACATTATCAAATTCTGCAAGAGTTTCTTCAAGTACGGGCAAAAGTCTTTTATCAAGTTCAATCGCCACTACCTTCTCTGCTCTCTGTGCAAGTTCATATGTTAGCACACCAATTCCGGGCCCGACTTCAATTACTCCTACTCCCTTCGCTGCACCGCCATATTCTGCCATTCTTGGACATACAGAAGGATTTACCAGAAAATTCTGTCCCAACGCCTTTGAAAATGAAAAGCCGTACTTATTCAATATCTCTTTTATTGTTCCAATATCGGATAATCTTTGCATAATATCTCCTTATCGTCCTTATGTTCTTAGCCCTTTTGGATATCGGTTTTTGAGAACTCCTCCGCTTGCTTTGCCAAATCCTGTTGATACTCCTTCTGCTAATACTGCGCAGAATCCTTTTTCAGATGTATCAGTTTCTATCTCTTCTCCATGATAAAACCGTTTCAGCCTGCTATCATTATATGAGAGGTCTATGAAATTTCTCAAGTGCTCACGGTCTGACGCCATATACAGTGCATGACATGGTTCTATCCTGCTCTTCTTTATCTCTCCTAAAAGAACTCCTGCACGTATTACAGACAATCCAGACGTATCTGGAAGCATCAACTTTGGAAGTATAACAATTTTATCTCCAAATTTGCAAAGCTTATCTCCGAATATTCTGTCTGTCAATATCTCATCATAGAGAGATAAAGCAGCTTTTTGTTCCGGGAAAGGCTTTGTATTCACACAATAGCTGTCATTTGTGTATCTCTCACCTTTTTTCACTAGCTTTGCTACAAAATGACCTTCTCCTCCATGTTCCGGAAGAATACGGACACATTTCTCCTTACTTCTTTTTCCAAAACTTACACCGCAGTCTATCAGTTCAAACTCTTTGTGGCTACTAAGAAATTTTTCGATAACATTTTCATTCTCATACACCGAAAATGTACAAGTCGAATACACAAGCGTACCACCCTCTCCCAGAGCGTTTGAAGCGCTTTCAAGAATTGACAACTGTCGTTCACCACACGACTTTGAGTGCTCAAACGTCCACTCTGCTATACTTGCGGGATCTTTCCTAAACATACCTTCACCGGAACATGGAGCGTCAACAAGAACCTTATCGAAAAATCCAGCCAATCTGCTGCACAGTATATCCGGGTGACAATTAGACACAACTGCATTTGAAATACCCATTCGCTCAATATTTGATAATAGTATATTTGCACGGTTCTTAACTATCTCATTACTCCACAATAGACCAGTCCCGTCCAAAGCTGAAGCAATTTGTGTTGATTTTCCTCCCGGAGCAGCACACAGGTCAAGAACACAATCACCTTTTTTTACGTCAAGTACAGTAACTGCTGTCGATGCACTTGGCTCTTGTACATAAAACGCCCCTGCATGATGAAACGGTTCATCACCTACACCAACAATGTCGGACGGTATATAATAGCTGTCCGTACAAAAAGGTGTATTTTCACCTATGTACGAAATGTGCTTTTTTAGCTTTTCTGCCGTACATTTTAGAGTATTCACACGAATACCCCTAAAAGCCTTTTGGTCACTGCTGTTTATAAATCTTATATACTCATCATTTGAGAGTAGTGTTTTCATCTGAGATAAAAATTCTTCGGGAAATCTACTCATTTACGCCGCTCCTTTTTTAATCTGTCTTGTAAATTATATCATCAAAGGGACATTCTTACAAGTGTAAAGCGAAAAATTGCTATTATTATTACAAAATTATTTCTATTATTCAAAAAGTTAAGATTATCTTTAGATGAATATGATACATTTTAAATATAGACATAAATCGTACTGCTTGTAAAAAAAAGATGGATATTCATAAAGAGAAATTACAAAACGAAACGATTAAAAAAGTCAAAGGTTATTGTAATAAGTATTTCATTCTTGGCTTTAGCTATTGCGATTATTGCAGGTATTATCCTCTATACAGCCGACTTGTAACTATGGCAAGAATCGAAAAAGTTGATAACGGATTTTTATAAACTTACATACAAACAAGAATACATCCTTGACAACACACTTGAGTCAGGTATCACCAATGTATCGGAATTAGACAGATTTTTATCATAAGAGATGTACTTCGGATACCCGCTTTATGCCGATATTAACAACTACGGCTACAGTGCTTTTTAACACAAAACGACGAAAACAGATTCCTTGCAGAACGCAACTTCGACTGTCCTTTAACTGATACTCTCATTATTTATACAAATTCAAAGAACGGTTATGCTTCCATTGGTAGGCTTCCTTTATGCAATATTTTAGTTAGTGAAACAGTTAAGAACTTAGATAGTTCGGATTCTTTCCTTGGAAAGGCTCCCATGCTTTCCACTCCTTATATGTGTACTGATTTTCGGTTGATGTATCTATTGATATGAATTACAACAAACTGTTTACTTTTACACCTAATGATTATAAATAAAAAATAATTATATCAAAAAGCTTTCATGCACTTAAACAGCATGAAAGCTTTTTCTGTTATATCACATTATTTGCAAAAATTCGCATACTTCTCTTCAATATTCCCTTTGTATGGGCTATTGTCATTCCGTAGTTAGTTATTGGAACACCTGCGTCCTGTGCGCATTTTATTCTGTATTTCATCTCACGCTCGTTTAGCATACATCCCCCGCAATGTACAATCAAACTATATTTCGATAAATCAAACGGAAATTCTGTTCCGCTTGTAAACTCAAAATCTACCTGCTTTTTTGTATATTCTCTGATGAATCTCGGAAGCTTTACCGTTCCGATATCACCGCACTGTCTGTGATGAGTACAGCCCTCACTTATTAAAATTGTATCTCCGTCCTTTAGTTTATCTATCATATTAGCACCGTTTATCAGTGCCGACAGATTACCCTTATGCCTTGCAAATAGTATTGAAAACGATGTTAGGCACACGTTATCGGGTACAATTTTCGATACTTTCCCGAAAGCTTGAGAATCGGTTATTACATACTTCGGATCATTTTTGAGAGCGTCAAGCGTCTGTGAAAGTTCACTGTCACGACACGCAAGCACTGTACACCCGCAATCAAGCAATTCTCTAATTGTCTGCTGCTGAGGAAGTATCAGTCTGCCCTTAGGTGCGGAACTGTCTATCGGAATAACCAGCACAACACAATCACCGTTTTCTACCTTATCGGCAATTATCGGATACTCTGCCTTGTGGTCGGGTACAAGCGCTGCTATCCTTTCTTTAAGTTCGTGAATATTCTGATTTGTTTTTGCACTCACTGCTATCTCATTTTCATTTTTGCAGATACGTGTAATTAAGTCGGATTTATTATATACAATAAGATATGGTATCTTTTTATCTTCTATTCGTGAAAGTATCTTTTTATCGTAATCCGTAATTCCGGATGTACCGTCAACTACTAAGAGAGCAATATCTGTCTTGTTTAGAACCTGATAAGTTTTTGATATTCTCATCTCTCCAAGTTCGCCCGTATCATCCAATCCCGGAGTATCAATTATCACAACAGGTCCTAAAGGCAACAGTTCCATTGCCTTAGATACAGGATCGGTTGTTGTGCCCTGTACGTCTGACACTATCGCAAGATCCTGTCCGGTCACTGCATTAATTATACTTGATTTTCCTGCGTTTCTCCTGCCGAAAATTCCTATATGAACTCTGTCGGCATTAGGTGTATTATTTAGGCTCATTTTACACCTCCCGTTATCAGAAACGGAAATCTCTCTTGCCTAAGTGAATATTCGCTATATACTCTTTTGCTTTCTGCTTTACCTTTGGATTCGGTATCTTCTCAAGTTCTTCCTTAATGAGTTTCTCTCCGATCTCTTTTGTTTCCGGTGAAGCGTAATCCTCAAGAAATTCTTTTAGCGTCATAAGCGCATTCGGATGACAGCAGTTGAGAATTTGTCCTGCCTTGCACAAAGTCATAAATCTGTCGCCTGTTCTTCCCTCACGGTAACAAGCTGTACAGAATGACGGTATATATCCTATATCCATAAGCCAGCGCACTACTTCATCAAGTGATCTCTGGTCTGATACGTCAAACTGCTCTGTATCGTGTGGTCTTTCGTCTGCGGAATATCCTGCATAACCGCCAACCGATGTTCTTGATCCGCCTGATATCTGTGATATACCAAGTCCTATTACCTTGTCACGACAACTCTCGTTTTCTCTTGTCGATACTATCATTCCTGTATATGGGACTGCTATTCTGATACATGCAATTATCTTTGCAAATGTATCGTCGTCTATTCCGTTATCAAATACATCGGGATCAATATCATCTGCACGCTTTATTCTCGGCACGCTTATTGTGTGTGGTCCTACTCCGTGTACAGCTTCAAGATGCTCTGCGTGCATGAGGAGTCCTGCAAACTCATACTTATATAACTCCAGGCCAAATAGTACGCCAAGACCAACATCATCTATACCGCCCTCCATGGCTCTATCCATAGCCTCTGTATGGTATGCGTAGTTGTGCTTAGGTCCTGCCGGGTGAAGCTTTTCGTAGCTTTCTTTATGATATGTTTCCTGGAAAAGTATATACGTTCCTATCTCTGCTTCTTTCAGCTTGCGGTAATTCTCTACAGTCGTTGCGGCTATATTTACATTTACTCTGCGAATTGCACCGTTCTTGTGCTTAACTGAGTATATTGTCTTTATACAATCAATAATATACTCTATCGGATTGTTTACGGGATCCTCTCCTGCCTCTATTGCAAGACGCTTATGTCCCATATCCTGCAAAGCCATTACCTCTTCTGCAACTTCTTCCTGTGTAAGTTTCTTTCTCGGAATTGTCTTATTCTGATAGTGATAAGGACAATATACACACTTGTTTACACAATAGTTTGAAAGGTACAGCGGGGCAAACATTACTATTCTGTTGCCATAGAATGCTTCTTTTATCTCACGGGCAAGCTTGTACATTTTTTCTACAAGATCTGGAATCTCACATACAAGCAATACACTTGCCTCTCGGTGTGATAAGCCCTGACATACATATCCGTTGCCTTTCTTCTTTGGTTTTGCCTTTTCAAGTATCTGCTCGATAAGTTCACGGTTGTTTTTGTTTTGTTCGGCATACT
Source organism: uncultured Eubacteriales bacterium (assembly GCA_900315715.1). GTDB lineage: Bacteria > Bacillota > Clostridia > Oscillospirales > Acutalibacteraceae > RUG592. The sequence continues at coordinate 8,163 of ONAH01000236.1, read as the reverse complement.
CTATTGTTGAGAGTATTTCCTCATGGTCAATAAATTCCTCTGCTTTTAGCGATTTCGGATCGTACATTTTTCTTTACCTCTAATTCTTTTTTATTTACTCTTGTTCAGATTCACTACATCACCTCTGTCGGTAACGATCTCGTAACCGGTAGATGACACTCGATTTTTAAGACACTGTACACATTGTGCCGACTCCTCACCTGTACATATCTTATTATCATAAAGCATATATTTTTTCCTTACATCAACAGGCGACAAGTTCGGCATTATTACATTCGCCCCTGCTTTTAGTCCCAATTCCCTACCATTTGGTGCAATAGTGCCCAACGCTGTGGTGGACGGTATCAATGCATATGGAAGCGTAAGTCTTATTAGTCCCAGCATAAACAGTGTAAGTTCAAGTGTTCCTGAAGGTTTATCTGCATATGGTGTATCTTTATGCGATATAAAAGGACCTATCCCAACCATTGACGGTCTCAGTTCCTTTAGAAACATCATATCTTGTGCTAAATTTTCATTTGTCTGAAACGGTGAACCTACCATAAATCCCGTGCCCACCTGATAGCCTATTTCATTGAGATCGTACAAACAACGTTTTCTGTTTTCTGATGATAGTTCGGGTGGGTGCAGCTTTGAATAATGCTCACAATCTGCTGTTTCGTGTCGCAACAGGTAGCGGTCAGCTCCTGCGTCAAAATATGCCTGGTAGCTTTGTCGGCTCTTTTCCCCTATTGACAAAGTTATTGCACAGTCAGGATATGCTGATTTCATCTCTGAAATTATCGTACACATCCTATCATCTGTAAAGTATGAGTCTTCTCCTCCCTGCAATACAAATGTGCGAAACCCAAGCGCATATCCCTCTTTACAACAAGCAAGAATATCTTCTTTATCCAGTCTGTATCGTACTGCATTTTTGTTACTTCTTCTGATACCGCAGTAATAACAGTCGTTTTTACAATAATTTGTAAACTCTATCAGTCCTCTGATATAAACGCTTTTTCCGTAATACTGTTCACGCAGCTTTCTCGATAACGAAAAAAGATACTGTGAGTCACTCTCATTCCTGTTTGATATAAGTGTTTCATACTCCTCTTTTTCAAGTCCTTGATTTTCAAACAGCTTATCAATAAGCTTTCTCATACTTTCTTGCAATTATGCCTCCTCACTTTTTGAGTAGATCGTTTTTGATGTCACTCCCTCAATACGTCCAAGTTTACCTGATGCTGTATTAATTACATCGTTAGGAGCGTCAAGAACAATACTGATTACGTTTAGGTTTTCTCTTACATTAGGCAAACCCATTCTGCCTACTACATACTGTGAGTAATCGTGAATAATCTCATTGATCTGAGAAAAAGCTTTATTGTCTTCTATCATTATTCCAATTAATGCAACTCTGTTCATAATCATTCCTCCATTAATAAAACATCTCTGCCCGACAGACGAGCAGAGATAGCAATATACTTATGATATTTTGCAGAATTCCGCTCTTCTCCGTCAGAAAAATCTTTCGGGTCAGATAACAAATCTTTTCTGTATTTTATCACAATTATTATTAAAAGTCAACAGGCCCAACAAAACCATTTATGTAAAGAAGTGACTTTTTCTATATAAAAACCTTTGGCTTATAATTTTTATTCAATGAAATTAAGCTTTAAATAATCATATTCTTCTGATAATTTCATTTTATTTTTTAAACCTGACGTTACATATACATTTGAATTATCGTCAAGCAATAGATATTCAAATCCGCCATTCTTTCTCCAATACTCCTCTGCCCTCTTTTGTCCCATTACAAACAGGGCTGTTGACAATGCGTCTGCTTTTGTACCGTCTTTACATACCACTGTTACTGATAATGTTCCGTTTTCGACAGGATAGCCGTTTTTCGGATCTATTATATGATGATAACTCTTTCCGTCATGTGTAAAATATCGCTGGTCTGTTGCTGATGTTATTATCGCAGTTTCCCCGATATCCAGTATTATAAAACTATCCTGTGTGAAAGGGTACTTTACACCTATCTTCCAAGGTTCGCCGTTCTTTTGTCCTATTGTCTGAATGTTTCCTCCAAACGACAATACCGCACTTTCTACACCATTCTCTTTCATTAACTCTTTTACTTTCTGAGATATATAGCCTTTTGCAACTGCACCTAAATCTAATTCTGTTTTTTTAGGAACGGTTATTGTCAAATTGCTTTCATTAAGAACTATCACCGAAGCATTTACTAGCGGTATTGTTTTTTGGATTTCGTTTGATGTCGGTACACGGTTTTCTCCTGTTGTAAATCCCCAAAGCTTTACTATCGGATATATTGTCGGATCAAGACTACCTTCGGATAGTTCATATACCTCACAGGCAGTCTTCATTACATTAAATGTATCCTGACTTACCTTAACAGGTTCGCTTGCATTATTCATCCGGTTTATCTCACTGTTTTCATCCGTTACCGATAATTGTTTTTCAAGTGTCTTTATTAATTCCTCAGATAACTCTGATACTTCTTGTGCATTTCCATTATAAATTGTGAAGCTAATTATTGTATCTAATGCAAACATTTCCCTTTTATACGGTTCTTTCTGTGCGTAATCGTTTTTAGAATAACAACCTGCTGATATTATAACTGTCACTGCTATAATTATCAGCGCTGCACATTGCTTCATCTTGTTGGGCCTCCTGCAAGTTTACCAAACAAACAACATAACGCAAACATTCCAACATCTACTGCTACAATCGTTGAACCTACGGGTGCAGATACAAGTATTGAAATTATTATACCGCTAAAAGCACATATTACAGATAACACTGCTGAAAACACCGTTACTGCCTTAAAACTGCGGAATATTCTCATAGCGGAAAGCGCAGGAAATATTACAAGTGCAGATATAAGCAACGATCCTACAAGATTCATCGCAAGTACAATTATTACTGCGATTATTGTTGCAAGCATAAGATTATATGCACTTGTTTTTGTTCCTGAGGCCCTTGCAAAATCCTCATCAAAAGTTACTGCAAATATTTTGTTATAGCACAACACAAATATTACCACTACCGCAATAGACAAACATACACACAGCCATACCTCTGACAACGTCAATGTAAGAATTGAGGCTGAACCGAAAAGCGTACTGCAAACATCTCCTGATAGATTTGACGATGTTGAAAACACATGCATCAATAGATATCCGAAAGCAAGCGATCCTACCGAAATCATAGCTATTGACGCATCACCTTTTATCTTAGTTTTCTTTCCTCCGCACAACAGTAGTATTGCACTTACTATTGTTATCGGAAGTACTACCAACATACTGTTGTTAATTTTCATTACACTTGCTATCGCTAATGAACCAAACGCTACATGCGATAATCCGTCACCTATAAACGAAAATCTCTTTAGCACAAGCGTTACTCCAAGCAATGACGAACACAATGCTATTAGCACTCCTACTATCAAAGCATACCTAACAAATGGATACTCCATATATGTTATCAGCTTATCTATCACTGCTATCACCTGCACTTTCTGATGTAAAAATCTTTCCCATTTCGCTTTTTAGGTATTCTTCCTTTGTTCCAAAGAATACTGTATCTCCGATATGCAGAATGTGACTTGCGTATCGTACTGCAGCCGAAATATCGTGCGATACCATTATTATTGTTATTCCGTCATCGTTTAGTTCCTTTATTAGGTCATACATTCCTGCTGTTACTATCGGATCAAGTCCCGATACAGGTTCATCAAGCAACAATATCGTTCTTGTTGCACATAGCGCTCTTGCCAACAATACTCTCTGCTGCTGACCGCCTGAAAGATCTCTGTAACACCTTGCGGCAAGATCTGATATACCAAGCCTTCGCATGTTCTCCTCTGCAAGTTTCTTTTCCTCTTTATTATAAAACGGTCTTAGTCCGCTTCTTGCCTGACAACCCGACAATACTATCTCTCTTACCGAAGCAGGAAAATCCCTTTGTACTACCGTCTGCTGCGGAAGATATCCTATCTCATTTTTATGAAGTCCATCTCCGTATGTTATACTGCCCTTCATAGGTGCATTTAAATTTAGCAGAGTTTTCATCAGTGTGCTTTTGCCAGAACCGTTCTCTCCTACTATACACAGATAATCACCTCTGTTAACACTGAAGTTTAATCCGTTTATTATTATCTCTCCATCATATCCTGACGATAGTTCTTTTATTTCAAGTAAGGACATTTTTCTTCTCCTCTTTTAGTTTAGTGCCTGTGAAAGTACGGATAAATTATTCTCCATTACACTCAGATACTTCTCTCCGTTTTCTATATCATTCATCGTAACCGACTGCATCGAATCAAGTGTTAGTACTTTCTGGGACTTTGATTTCGTGTTTTCTATTATCGTTTCTGCTATTTTTTTGTCTGAACCCTCTATTGTGATAACACTGTTAAGCGATAGTTCGTCTGCTTTATGTGCAAGGAATGTTATAGTTTCAAAACTTGCTTCTGTTTCCGCAGAACATCCTGCAAATACTGCATAATATTCAAGACCGTAATCGTCTGTCATATATCTGAACGGAAATCTGTCGCCAAACATAAGCGTCTTTGTCTTTGCATTCTTTACTGCCTCTGTGTATTTTTCGTCAAGTTCGGACAGCTTTTGTGTATAACTTTTAAGGTTTGATTCATACACAGTTTTATTATCCGGATCTATCTTTTCAAGCGATTTTTCGATCTGATTACAAAACTCTACTGCATTTCTCAAAGACAGCCATACATGTTCGTCATACTCTTCTTCGCTTTCCTCTTCACTTTCTTCCTGCATACCCTCAACGTGTTCTTCTGTTTTTGCGTTTTCTCCAAGTATCTCCATTAGCGTGATTATTTCCATGTTCTCGTTTCTTTTTCCATCAAGAACATCTGTTACCCATGTGTCTGATTCTCCGCCTACATATACAAACATATCACAATCGGATATCGTTATTATATCTGTTGCAGTAGGTTGGTAGGAATGCATATCTACTCCTCCGCCAAGCATTGTAATCTCAAACTTCTCCGTTGAACCTGTAATATTTCGTACCCAGTCATATTCGGCAAAATTTGTTGTCACTATTTTAGATTTACCCGTTTCCTGATTATCTTCAACCGAACAGGCTGTACACATCCACGCCATTAGCATTAGTATCAAACTCAACGATATTATTCTTTTCATAAAAGTGCCTCCATAAACTAAAACTGAAAACCATTTTCAATTTTAGCACGCTTTTCAAGAATTGTCAATACATATATTCATTCACCATGATTTTTTAGACATAAAAAAACAACCTCTGCACTATAAATGCAAAGGTCATTAACTAACTATTTCTGTAAACTCTCTTGGTAAAGGACTTTCTACAGTCATATATTCCAGAGTAATAGGGTGTATAAAAGATACACTTACACAATGTAGTGCCTGCCTGCTGATTCTGTCAAGCGATCCACCATACATATCATCTCCAGCAAGAGGGTGTCCTATACTTGACATATGTACTCTTATTTGGTGTGTTCTGCCTGTTTCAAGTTCAAACTCTGTAAGGGTATGACCGTTGCCGTATTTTATCGGAAAATAGTGTGTTACCGCTGATACTCCGCCTTCACCTGCTTCCCTTTGTATAGTATGTCCTTGTTTAAATCTGATAGGCAAATTCACCGTTCCTGCGTATTCTATCCTGCCTTCGCACACTGCTATATACTTCTTCTTTGCTGTTGATGAAAGAATCGGTGCTGAGTACATATTTTTTGCAATGAGAACAGCTCCTGAAGTATCTCTGTCAAGACGGTTTACAGCACGAAACGTCCATGTTTCACCTTTCTGCCCTGCGTAGTAAGCACATGCGTTCGCCAACGTATCGTCAATGTGACCGTGTACGGGATGTACTGCCCTGTATGGTTCTTTGTCTATAACAATAACGTGTTCGTCTTCAAAGAGCACATTTATAGGAATATCAACAGGTTCAATATCGTTTCTATCCTCAGGTAAACTTATCTCAATAATATCGTTTACTTGTACTTTGTCTATGACTCGTGTATGATTGCCATTATTCGTTATTCCGTTTTCAATTCGTTTTAGCTGAGTAAGCAGAGTGGCAGAAACCATACATTTACCCCTCAGATATTCTTTTACAAGCCTTCCGTCATATTCCTGCGGAACAATAAATTTTATCTTGATACTCATTTTTTACCTCATTTGACACATCAGTGATGTTATAATATCCATATCGTCTATGAAAGGAAGTTTTACTATTGATACATTACTTAAAAAGGCTGTTCCCAGTTTTTCTTTCTGTCACATTGTTTTCAGTCATTGTCATGCTGTGTTGTATCAGAGAAAGTGATAAAAAAATTCCGATGACACCCTCCGTTCCTCAACCCGCATATAGTTTAGAAACCAAGAAAACACATGTTTTCCATCAGGGTGAAATGCGTGGAGTTTGGGTTCCATACTTTTCGCTCTCTAACGGCAATTCTGCAATGAGTGAATCTGAATTTAAGGAACATTTCGACAACATTATTTCTAAAGCTAAAAAAAACAACATAAATACTATTTTTGTACATGTTCGTTCCCACTGTGACGCTGTGTATCCGTCAAAGATTTTCCCTTTTTCATCCACGTTTACCGGGAGTTCCTCCGCACCGGATTATGATCCTCTCCAATATATGATAGACTCCGCACATAAGGCAGGTATTGAGTTTCAGGCTTGGATCAACCCTTACCGAATTTTATCAAACGGAACTGCTGACAACATTACGGCAGACAGTCCATGTTACAAGTGGCTTCATGACAGCGATGATAAAAATAACCGAAATATCATTGAGTATGATAATGGAGTTTACCTTAATCCTTCCCGACCTGAAGCAAGAAAACTTATTCTTGACGGCGTGCGTGAACTTGTCAGCAATTATGATGTTGATGGCGTCCATCTTGACGATTATTTCTATATGTTTACAGAAAGCGACTACGACCGCACAGATTATGAGGAATACAACGGAACTGTCGGTCAAAGTACCACTCCTCTGCCAATTGATAAATGGCGATGTGCAAATGTAAACATTCTTATTTCCGGTATCTACGCCGTTATCAAAAACATTGACGACAGCACACAGTTCGGAATATCTCCTCAAGGGAACATCGATAACGACATCGCTATGGGGGCAGATATATATACTTGGTGTGAAAAGTACGGATACATCGACTACATAGCACCTCAGATTTATGTTAATTACGAAAATGACCTTCTTCCCTTTGATACAACCGTTGAAGAGTGGAAAAATCTTATTTCCAACAAAAAAATCAACATATACATCGGTCTTGCACTGTACAAAGCAGGCAGTAATGAAGATAACGGAACATGGAGCAACGGTGAGGATATTATCAAAAAGGAAATTGAATATACACGCACCGCTAATACAAACGGCTTTATTCTTTACTCTTATGATTACCTTGACAATCTGAACTTGCAACAATAACATTACAAAGGAGGGCTGTGAAGCTTTGCCCTCCCCTTTGTGTCCAATTTTTTAATCATCTTCTACATCGATCTGTTTAACAAAATATTTATGTACTTCCATATTTGGATCTATCGAAATAACCTGACACTTTAACTTTAAAAAATCACTCAAGTTATTCCAATCTTCAACATGCTGCTGGGATTCCGTTATACTGCAAAGCTTGTATTTCTTGTTACAGGCTCTTATCATTATTTGGCACTCTATTTTAGTTGGACGTCCAGATCGATACTCGGTGATATTTTTACTGCGATATATCAAATCATCTCATTATACATCAATACAAAACCTGTTTTTCTGCCAAACATAAATTCTTTTCCTACAATCAGATTACCGTCAAACAAGCGTACTCCTTGTCTGAAATCATCTTCGACTATCGGCAACATACCCTTTTCCTGATAATCAAGCATTCTTGTTTTAAATCTTGACGCATATTGTCCATATGAAAGATAAAAACATAAATAGGATAATACTATTGCAAATATTATGAAAAGGCATGTCATAAAACCCTTTTGAATTCTTCCAATGTCACTATATTCTTCGGAATTCAATATTATTACCGCCAATACTGAAAGCACCGGAAATGCAACTATACCAAGAAACTTACTCGGTACACAATACTGTCTTATCTCTTTCATATC
>ONAH01000018.1 GCA_900315715.1 uncultured Eubacteriales bacterium | reverse complement strand
GAGGGTGCAGACAAGGCAAGAATTGAGGAAGAAATCAAGACAATGCCGAACTATTTCTCCGATTATAATACAACTGTAAACTTTATTACTGCAGAGGAAATGAAGAGAGATCACAGCGGATTACCGCATGGAGGACTTGTAATCAGAAGCGGAAAAACAGGACTTAACGGTGAGCATAAGCAGATAATAGAGTATAGCTTAAAGCTTGATTCAAATCCTGAGTTTACAGCTTGCGTACTTATTGCATATGCACGTGCTGCATACAGACTTGCAAATGAGGGTGTAAGCGGTTGTAAGACAGTATTCGATATTCCACCTGCATATCTTTCAAGTTTGAGTCATGAGGAGATAATTTCACATCTTCTTTAATAATAAAGCTAAAGAAGCGGTACAAGAGTAATTACACTTTTGTACCGCTTTTATTATTTAATAATAATATTAGGATTTTTGATTTTCAGGAAGTTGCACAGCTGATTATAATCAGGTTGGTACAGATTCCATTCATTGACATTGCATAGACGATATTCTATACCTCTGCTTCCGACTCTCAATTCTTTAGTAACGCTTGAATTACCGTTATCGTCTGTCGATGAGTTAATGAAGCAGGAAAAACTGTCAATCTCATTGTAAAACACAATAAGTCCGTCTCCCTTTCCAATAAGGCAATATTCTCCGACGATAACATTGTTTTGGAACATTTTTATGCCATTGTTAAAGTCGCTTATAATATATGGTTCCAAATTGTTAGCTTTAAAATATTTCAGACGCTTTTTAAAACGCTTATTTGTTTTAATAATAATCTCATAATAGAAACCAAAAAGAACTAAAAAAGTTATAACAAAACCAATTATTGCAATTAAAGGAAAGTTGCTGGAAATATCGTCAATGTCGTTTTGCAACACAACAGAAAGAAGCATTATTCCGTAAAAAACTATAAACACAATTAATAATATAACGGTAGTAAGAAATCTGTTAGGAAGACAAAACTTTTTCACGTTTTTCATAATTGTCACCTCTGAAGAAAAAATGATTATTTGTAATAATTCTACTATAATAATTCAATAAATGCAATAGGATAGGGAGATTTGAACAAGTAACTTTTACTGTATTAAAACAATAATAAATATGTAAAAAAGAGTAAGTATGGATATTATTCAGACCAAATGATTAAATAGATAGTCACTTTTATTATTATCTAAAATTTACAGTATGTTAATTGACAATTTTCGTCTTACGGTGTATTATTCTACTGTAATAAAATGTGGGAGGTGCAGGCTTTGAAAAAATATATTTTTCTTTCACTGCTTGTTAGTATGATATGTACTTGTACAGTAGGGTGCAAGATAGATGTAAATAAGATTGCTTCACAGCATGAAACACAGAGCGAATATAGTACGGTTAGTGTTGTATCAAAAAAGTCTACTGATACTGAGAGAAAAGAGGCTGATACATCGTCAGAAACAAGTTCCCAAACAGACAGTTCTCAGGTTGAACCGACATTTGATACGTCTGCATATGCTGTGTTTTATGTTTCTGGTGCTGCAAGCGTACCGATTTATGAGAATGAGAACGGCACAAAACAATCGGCAATTCTTAAAAGCGGTGACAGAACATACCTGATAAGCAGTAGCGTAACAGGTTATACGTTTGTTTACAGTGAGGCGTTGGACGGATTTGGCTATGTTGACAGCTATTTTCTTACGCCTGATTATTCTGAGGTTACAAAAGGCGAAACCTATTATGTTACAGATGACAATACACCTGCTTATTCCGATAAGTATTGTTCGTCGGAGTTGTATTCGCTCAACAGAAATGATGCGGTATCCGTAATGTCAAAGGTTACAAACGGATATTGGCTTATATGTGATAAAAACGGCACCTACGGGTATGTAAGTATGTATTCTTTATCTGAAAGTCAGGTTAAGAAGAAGCCGGAGAGTAAGGCAGAAAGTAAACCTGAAAGCAAGATAGAAAGTAAAATTGAAGAAAAAACACCGTCAGAAGAAAGAATAATAGGGTATGGTGATTTCCCTGAAACAGAGTATAGTGTGTATAACGCAGCTGCGGAGAAAGGATATCTGGCGCTGAGAAGCTCCAAAAGCTCTGATGAATCAAACATAATCGGAGAGTTATATTACGGCGATGAGATATATGTAATAGATAAATCTGATGTTTATTGGTATGTGTATGCACCCACTTTAGGTATGTATGGATATTCAGACAGCAGATATATGGATGTATTATAAAGTTTGGAATGGTGAAGAATGGTATTAAAATATATAATAACTCCTATTATTGCAACTGTAATAGGATACGGTACTAATTATATAGCCGTAAAAATGTTGTTCCGTCCGAAAAGAGAGGTAAAACTATGGGGGCATACTTTGCCTTTTACACCCGGTGCGATACCTAAAGGAAAACCAAGGCTTGCCAAGGCAATAGGAAGTGTTGTTGGCAATACTTTGATAACGAAAGAAGATATCAGAGAAAAGCTGTTGAGCGAAAGTTTGAGAAATCGTGTAACGGAGAAAAGCGACGAGATACTTTCTTCATGTTTAAAGGACGAAATATTGGTATTATCAAAGGCAGACGATGAAAAATATTCCTCAGTAAAAGAAAAAGCCTCCGCTACAATTACCGCAAAGATAATGACGGCAGTAGGGGAGTTTGGAGTAAGTGATTTGATCTGTGAGGAGTCCGGAAAAGTAATCAAAGAGAAAATCAGCGGTACGATGTTCAAGATGTTTGTAACCGATGATTTGATAAAGAGTGCTACCAAAATGGTAGGTGATGAGGTACAAAAGTACATCGACGAGAACGGAGCGAAGTTTGTTCGTGAACAGGTGGAAAAGAAGCTTGACGAGAGTGAAGAAAAAACTCTCTATGAACTGCTTGACGGAGTAGGCATAGATAAGGAGAAAATCAACTCTGCAATATCATCATCATATGAACAGGCAATAGACAAGACACTTGATAAGCTTTTTGAGAAAATAGATATTGTAAAGATGATTGAAGACAAGATCAACGCCATGGATATTGATGAACTTGAAAGCCTTGTTATGAAGGTTATGAAAAAGGAACTTGATACAATAGTTAATCTTGGAGCGGTGATAGGATTTTTGCTGGGTATTGTAAACATGCTAATCAATATGTTTATGAGTTAATAGATAATATAAAACGCACATAGCAGTACGAATAATCGTAAATGCTGTGTGCGTTTTTTTATCATCATATTTTTTCAAGTAATTTGAATAGAAGCAGAAACAATCATTTTCCCTTTTTATCGGGCTTTAAGGTCTTAACTCCAACAAGAATGAGAAGAATGCCCAGTACGGTAAACGGTATCAGAATTACTACGGGAGTAAGATTAAAACTGCTATCAGGCAGTGACATTCTAATATCGGTAGGGTTAGTTGTAGAGATGAAAAGCGTAACTGTTTCGCCTGTTTTATATTTTCTGTCTGCAACAATATCCTCCACTGTAAAAGTATTGGAGTTATAGTTATACTCAACAGAAATATAATACTCCTCTGTTGTGTTATCAGAATGAACTAAGCACTCTGTGCAGATGCCTGATATTTGTTCTGCGGAGTCAGAGAAACTTTTCTTTTCGAAATAGTTACCAAAATTATAGATTAAGATAAAGAAGAAAATTACAGTTAAAATGGCTCCGGAAATGATAAAGCCAACTGAGTTTTTTTTGCTGATGTTCATAAAATACCCTTTCTACATCCATTTCTTTTTTTTGAATACAATTACATTAATAACCACTATGAGAACGCTGATTACTGCAAGAATAGGATAACTCCACTTGTAATTGAGTTCCGGCATATAATGGAAATTCATACCGTACCATCCTACAATAAGTGTCAAAGGCATAAAGATAGTAGTAACTGCGGTGAGAATAGTCATAATGTTGTTTTGTTTTATGTCAAGGTGCATTTTGTAAAGATCTCGTATCTGCATTGTGTATTCGCTTATAGCTGATGAAGTATCAAGCAGGCGTTCTATACGGTCAGACATAAGTCGGAAGTATCTTAAATTTTCTTTAGAAAAGAAGTTATTTTCATTTTCAGCGAATACTTCGGCAACATCAATAAGTTGTTCGTAGTGATTATGAAGGTCACGAACATCGCCTCTGATGTCGTTTACTCTGTCGATAGAAACGCTGTCGACTTCACGAATGATAGAGTTTTCGACAGCATACAGTTCCCATTCATAGCGTGAGATAAGCTGTTGGTCACCGCTGATAAGCTGATCCATAAAATCGTAAATAAATCTCTCTAAACTTGGCACACGCCATTTTTTTGTATTCTGTATCTGAGTAGCAATTCTCAGTGCAGTTCCGCTGTCATCAATAAAAACTATACCTTTTTCGTCAAGTGCAAAGGCGAAAGTGGTATCCTTTTGGGTAAAATCCTTCCTGTTTGGGATAGAGAACGTACCGGTTATGGAATCGTAGTTGACTTCGGCTTTTGTAAGCACGATATCAGATAATTCACCCGGATCAATTTCAATACCCATGTCGAATTGGTCACGGCGGTTTTTCCATTCCTCTTTTGAGATAATAGAAACATAGGGAGATTTATTTTTTGTTAAAATATTTTCGTTGGAAGGTTTGAGTGTTTCTTCGATAACAAAAAGCATATCTAAAGTCACCGCTTTCAGAATAATAGGCTATATAAATTATACCTAAAAAATCCAATGGTTGTCAACTGTATAGACTATTATTCAGCATTTTTAGCAAAGGAAAGTTTTTTAATTTTATATTCATCAAGGTTGAACTTTTTAGAGTATATGTAGTATATTACAACGCTGCCAATAATTCCAATAGCCATACCGCACAGAACGTCAGTCGGGTAATGAACTCCAAGATACATTCTTGAGAAAGCAACCATAAAAGCATAAACCACCGAAATAACCGCAATAGGTTTCGGAATAAATCTCACAAGAATTCCAACTATTGCAAAAGATGTAGCAGTATGACCGGACGCAAAAGAGTAATCTTTTGGCTTTTTAATCAAGGGATATAAGTCATTGTATGTATCAAAAGGTCTTGGACGTGCAACTGCATGTTTAATAATTATATTATTGACGAGAAAACAAAGTCCCAAAGATGAAAGTGCCATAACACCGATGAGTCTTGTTTTCTTAAAGCACAGCAAAACAAGACATATCAATATCCATAAAACACCGGCATTAACCAGCTTAGACGAAATATCCATAACAGGAGTGAGAGGGGAATACCTGACATGCTCTTGTATAAACAGCAATATATTGTGGTCAAATTCATAGATTTTTTCGATAATACTATCCATATAAAATTCCTCCAAAAAAATAACAAACAGCTTATTGTTATCAATAAGCTGTCGTGTTTTTTACTGAATTGAACAATCAAGATAACGTTCGAGTTCTTCTTCGTCTCTCTTCTTTTTCTCATTAACGATGAAGAATGTTGTCAGCGAAGCCGAAACAGCTACTGCAAAAGTTATGATTGCAATTAAAATTCCCAATGCTTTTTTATTCATAATAACACCTCCGAAAAATCCAGGGAATAACCTTTATATAATAATATCTAATTTTAACCTGTTTGTCAACAGAAATTGCAAAAGGTTAAAAAATATTAAAAAAATATTTACAACTTTGTATATTAGCCTCCGAAGAATCCGCCGTCGTCATAATTGTTATCATTATCATGAGTAATACCGGTGTACTGAGTTGTATCAAAGCTATTGTTTGGATTACCCTGCGAATTATTCGTGAAATCACGAGCGTTAGAAGTAAAAATTCCGTCATCGCTGTCTGGCTGTTCAGCTTCACGAACATGTTGTTTTGCTCTTAGCATTTCACGTTCATGGTGGATATAATCGACCTCAGTATTTCTTCTGATTGCCGAAATCAAAATACTCAGAGAGATAGCAAAGGCAACTGCAAACGCCACTGCAATAAAAAACCTTATAGTAATAGCTTTTGGAGACATAGTAAGGTCAATAACATACTCCGAAAGTTTGAGGTTAGCACTGTTAATGCCTTTTGTGTTACATATTTCTTTAAACATTTCGTCAGCGTTAGCAGGAGCTTTTATAAGCACACCTGAGAATTCCTGCGGTTCGCCCGAAATACTTTTGAGCATATCGTTAGTACCGGAAGAAGAATTTGACTTAAAGAATATCACAATGGTTTCGCCTTCTTTGTTAAAGTCGTTTCCACCGAAAGCAGACAGGTAGTAATATTCTGTTTTTGAGAGTGTACCTTCTGCGCCGTCTATTTCCGTGCTTCCGTAAAGTTTCTGTATAGTACCCTCAATACAGCGGTTGTTTCCAAGTTGAGTTTCCTTAACATCAGAAAAGTCAAGTGTACCGCTTAATTTATTGAGCATAACCGGGAGAGTGGGGATCATTATTACCAGCGTTACAATAAGCAACACTGCACTAATTGCAATTTTTGGGATAACAGCTGATTTTTGCATTGTTATTTCTCCTTATGTATTACTTATTATTGTTTAAGTCGTTAGGCATTACAGTTTTTCCAAAGCCGTTGTTGTCAGGCTGAGCGCCGAAACCACTGCCGGTATTCTGCTGAGTGTTGTTGCCAAAACCAAAACTGTTATTTTGCTGACCGGTTGTACCGTATCCGGTGTTCTGCTGAGTGTTGTTGCCAAAACCAAAACTGTTGTTTTGCTGACCGGTTGTACAGTATCCGGTGTTCTGCTGAGTGTTGCCGAAACCGAAACTGTTGTTTTGCTGACCGGTTGTACCGTATCCGTTGTTCTGCTGAGTGTTGCCGAAACCGAAACTGTTGTTTTGCTGACCGGTTGTACCGTATCCGGTGTTCTGTTGAGTAGCGCCGAAACCGAAACTGTTGTTTTGCTGACCGGTTGTACCGTATCCGGTGTTCTGCTGAGTGTTGCCAAAACCGAAACTGCTGTTTTGCTGAGCTGTACCCGATGTATCAGGCTGTTTGTTTAACCCGAAAGTACCTGTGTTGTTATTTTGCTGAGATGTATCCATACCGCTTGGTGTGAGGATATATCCGTTTGTACCGGTGTTGTTCGGATTACCGTAGCCTCCTGCAAACTGAGGAGTAGGAGTGTAGCCTTTGTTTCCGCCATTCATATATTTTACTATAAAGAGAATAATCAGAGCTACTACAACAAGAACCATTATCAGTCCCCCGATAAACATTCCCGATAGAGCAGATAGTGACGATGTACAATTAAGCGTATAAGAAACGGTGGAGAAGTTTGAGATGTCGATATTATAAGCTTTTTTGAACGAATCTTTATAAGTATCTTTCCAATCATCAAACAGCCTAAGAACTTCGGAGTCATTTTCTTCAAGAATACCGTTTAATGCAACACCCGATGTAAACATATACTCATATGTTGAGTCATCCTGTGCTTTGTAAAGCTTATCCATTTCTGTTTCAAGAGCGGAGTTTGCTTTTACTTTTACGATGAGTACAGTGTTGTTGTCGAAGGGAACTGCATAGTAGAATGCGTCTGCTTTCTGGTTACCGTTGTCATCGGTTGAGTATTCTGTAACAATGCAGTCATAGATGTAGTAAATAGTACCTTGTACAGGCAGATTTTTTTTTAGATCAGCTTCTGCAACGCTATTGTAATCTGCAATACCGTAAGACAGCTTTCCGAAGAAACCTCCCGCACCTGCTATCATAAGGAATATACCACCTATAAGCATAGCAACAATAATTGAAATAATAAAGCTTAAGCCTGATGATCTGCCTCTTCTGATTTTCATGATAATGCCTCTCTTTCTAAACAATGTTTGTAATGATAGTTGTATTAAAGCAATCCTGATGTATTACTATTATTATCGTTATTGCTTTGTTGTAAAGATCCTTGTTGAGTAACAGAAGTATTTGTTCTGTCTATACTGTTGAAAGGGGGGATGAAGGGATCGTTTGACTGTCTTTGAGAGAATGGGTTATATCCGCCTTGTTGAGTATAGGGATTATTCTGATTACGGTTCTGTTGATTGTATGAATTATTCTGATAAGTGTTTTGTTGATTGTATGAGTTATTCTGATAAGTGTTTTGTTGATTGTAAGGGTTATTTTGATAAGTGTTTTGTTGATTGTAGGGGTTATTTTGATAAGTGTTCTGTTGACTATATGAGTTATTTTGATAAGCGTTTGGCTGACTTGCAGGAGTATACATATTCGGAGTCTGTGGCTGTGCAGACTGCGGATAGAAAGTATTCATCTGAGGCGGAAGAGTTGCACCGCGATCAGGAGTAGAATTAGTCTGGGTTGGAATATAACTGCCCTGAGAATATGCCTGCAAAGGCTTATTTTTGCCCTTATTTGCAATAATAAGGATTGATACCCAAAACACTATTACACTGATAAGCAAAACACACGCTATAATAAATGTAATTAATATACCGGTAAAGGTGTTAGAACAGTCAAGAACGTATTCATATGTATCGGTATTTAAAATACTTTCGTCATATCTGTTTATTAAAAAGTTTTTTTCATTGTTTTTCCAATCGGAGTATTCATCTCTGACGGAAGAACTTCTTTTTTCAAGCACACCCTCTAATGTAATATGGTTATTATTATCGGCTGAGGAATTAGACCAAAGATCGACGATTAATCTTTCGTTGTTTGTACTAGGTCTTGTTTTGATAACCAAAACATTATTAGCAGTGTACGGGACGGAGAAGTAGTTGTTATCAACTTCGGTAGTACCGGTTTCGGAATCGGTAGAATATGTAGTATAAAAACAGCCATATACGTTGGAAATATCAATAGTGACGAAACGGTTTTCTTTGATTTCGTCCGGATTAAGGGAGTAGATGTCTCTTACTCCATACTGTAACCTTCCAAAGACCGGTCCGGCAGTAAGCATTATGAATATTACGCTCATAAGTATAAGTACAACTGACACAAAAATACCTACACAACCGCCAACGTTTCCTTTTTTCATTCAATTTACCTCCTTGTAAATGTTATTCTCCAAAGAATCCAGTATCATCATCGGAATTATTTCCGCCTTGTGTTTGGAACTTGCCGAATGAAATTTCTCCCTGATTATAATAATCAACATTTCTTGTGCTTGAGTCAAAAGTATTCATTTCGTTGTTCATATTGCTGTTTGAATTGTAAGAAACCTGTGCAGGGGAATTTCCGGTAGGAGGTGTACGATTAGCGGCGATATAGCTTTCTCTGACAGTTTGTTCGTCGGCAAGGATAACTGATTTTACTCTCTTGATGACAAGCAGTATTGTGATTAAGAGTGCAATACATAGAATTACTCCAAGCGAAAATCTGAATGTAAATCCTGAATATGGATGAGAACAGTCAATAATATATGGGTATATGACAATAGGTTTTTTGTGTTTACTCTTGTTTATGTCATTGATAGGATCTTGTGCCAAAGAAATAGTATTATTTGTTGTTGTAAATCCTACTGCGTCAATCCAGACTCCGTTTTTAATAATATCGCTATCTATTTCACCGTCATTTATTGATTTAAGCAGTGAACGAAGTTCGGTATCAGTTTTTGAACCTTTTTGTACCGCAAGCAAAACTGACTTGTTGCCTTCAATGGGGATAACATAAATATTGTTACCGTCTGTAATTGAACTGCTGTTAAGGGAAGAAATGAAATCGGTATAGTAGTCGGTAACAATTTCATACACATCATGAACGTTGCCGTTAATAGGCTGATTTGAAACAATATTTTCGGTTGTGATGTCCTTGAAGTTTACTGTACCGTGAGTAATTCCATAAAAAAACACAGGAAAATTAAATACAGCAAGCAATATCGAAAACGCAAGCCATAATAATGCTGCCGCACAAACAATTTTGCCCTTAATACTGCCGAAAAGTCCGTTTATCATAATAAAACCTCTTTCTAAAAAAATCAATGCGTGGGTGTAATGTAAATAATGATTAATCAGTCTGTTTTTATATTGTTAAAAAAATCTTTAAGTAAAAGATCCGTTTGTCTGAAAAATGCATATGTAATAACTACGCTTAAAACTCTCAGCGATAATCCCACGGATTAAGTGCATATTGCGGTAGCTGAGGCAAATCTTTGTCGGGTTTATATTTGCGTGAAGCAAAGTATAAAATGTTCTTATTGGTAATATGTTGATTTTGTATCCAGCCGTGAAAATTCTTTGATTTAAAGTGAAGTTCAAAAACGTTGTAATAATTTGCAAAGTAAATAATAAATGCAAATCGGAAAAATGCCAGTTTATAATCATTAAATTTTCCGTTGTGAGCAATATAGTTTTTTAATATACCATATGAAAGAACGTAATCGTTAATTTTTTCCACTTTTGGTGAAGTCATTATGCTATTTTCTCTTATGTAGTAATTATACAATGTTTTATCAGTAATTGCAACAGTATTCGCATGAAAAGTAACCCTTGCGACAGTAGCGATATCCTCAAAGTAGATAGACGGAAATGAAATATTATAGTCAAAGAAAAGCTCTCTGCGAAACAGCTTGTTCCACAGGTAAGACCTAACAGACCAGTCCTTGATGACTTGATTGGTGTAGTAGCTGCCGGAATACACTCCTTCTTTGAGCTTTCTGATTCTAACAGGGGAGAACTTGTCAGTTTTATCTGGATATGTTTTGACTATGCTGTAATTGCATGATGAGATCTCACAGCCGTTTTTTTCTGCGGCAGTATAAAGTTCATAAAGGTACTCTTTTTCTACCGTATCATCGCTGTCAACAAAGCCGATATACTTACCTTTAGACATTTCAAGTCCATGATTTCTAGCATTTGCAACCCCACCGCGGTCTAAATGCAGGTATCTGAAACGTTTGTCATTTTTTGAAAACTCCATAGCGATTTTACCGCTGCTGTCGTTGCTGCCGTCATCAATGAGCAGCACCTCAAAGTTTTTAAACGTCTGGTTCTGAATCGAAAAAAGGCAGGCGTTTAAATATTTTTCGGCATTATAGATAGGCACTATAACGCTTACTTCTGTTTCATAATCCATATACATATAAGGTCACTCTTCGATGTTTTTACCTGCTTTAGAAATGACCTCTCTAACCTCCTTTGACGAAAGTCTGCTGCTGTTATCCTTACCCATAATAGACATTGGTCCTTCGATTATTATAGTAAAGTAAAATGTTATTGTTCTCCAAATAAGTGTTGCTGATTTGAGTGTAGCACCGGTAAAAAACGAACCAAAAAACATCGAAAACGCAAGTTCCGATACTCCTGATGCCCCCGGTATAGGCAGCATAGACGATACAATCGAAACAAAAGCAACTGCGCACAGCATTGTGATCCAATTCCCTGAACCGTTCGGTAAAAGACTTTTGTAAACAAAGTAGGGTACAGAATAAATAAGCGTTATCTGAATTGCAACCTCTGCCGTGTATAAGGCTATACGCAGCGGTTTTTTAAAAAAATCTTTGTTGCTTTTACGGAAAACGTTTATTTTAGAGTCGATATTTCTGATTATTTTTTGAGAGTATTTTAATCCTTTAATTTTAGTAAGCAGTGGCATAAACAGTCGAACTGTGTGTTTTAACCATTTTGGTTTAAGACCTGCAAGAATCACTATTGCCATGAGTGAAAGCTGCATTAAAAATCCAACTGCGACAAACCATACAGTAAAGCTGTCTTTAATCTGTGAAAGAATATAATTGTGATTCGCAATAAACAGTACCGCTGCATATACAGTGGCGGTTATCTGGTAAATAAGAAACTTCTGCAATAGAACAGACGACGCAAATCCTGCGTCAACCCCCATGCGGCTGAGTCTGTATATCTGCATAGGTTGACCACCGCTGCTGCCCGGAGTAACAGCACTGAAAAAATGTCCTGTAACGGCTGTTTTTACGCTCTGCATAAAAGAGAATTTTCGGTACTTTTCTTTAATACACTGCCATGTGAGAATGCAGTCAATAATAACATTGCAGAAATGGCATAAAACCGCTGCGATAAGCCACTCCCAGGCGTAGTTGCCTGAGCTTAACATGAGGTCTTTCAGTCCGTCCTTAGAAAATATAAAATAAACAATAAGTCCTATACATATGCCTATAACAAAAATGTTAAATATCATAGATAGAGTGATCTTCTTTTTGCTCATTAATTGTCACCATATATCGAAAAAATTGTACCATTTAAAATAATACAACATAAGTATAGCATATAGTTGACCTGCCGTCAATTCAAAAAAGAATTATTCTTTGGATAGATTTCATTAACCAAAGCTAAATTCTGAAATAGAACTATGTTTATATATAATATTATTGAGAAAAAACTCAGAAAAAAGCATGATTTTTTGAAGATACCAAAGAAAAACAGAGCAATTACTATCCATATATAGAAGAAATTGCAAAAAACTCTTGAATATATTATATGATTATTTTATAATAGATTCAAGTAGATTTATTGACAGCGGCAAAATTATATTAATATCCCATTATGCTGCGGATAATATGAGGAGGCAAGGGTATGATATATATTACAGGAGATACTCACGGTGATTATTCGAGGTTTACGAAAAGTGTGTTCCCCTTGCAGGATACGCTTACCAAAGACGATTATGTTATTATTTGCGGGGATTTTGGAATATGGGATAACAGCAAAGTTGAAAAGCATAATTTTGATTTTCTTGAGAACCGCCCCTTTACTACTTTGTTTGTAGACGGCAACCATGAAAACTATGATTTGCTACAAAAATTTCCTGTGGAAAAATGGCACGGAGGAGATGTACAGTTTATACGCCCCAGCGTGATACATCTGATGAGGGGCAATCTCTACGATATAGACGGCAAAAGTTTTTATGTTATGGGAGGAGCGGCATCACACGACATACAAGACGGGATACTTGATCCAAGAAAAAAGGAATACCGCAAAAAGAAGGCACGTCTTGACCGACATGGCAGAAAATATTACAGAGTAAAAGGAATATCATGGTGGGAACATGAGCTTCCGAGTGACGATGAGTATAAAAAATCAGAGGAAACACTAAACAGCTTCGGTTGGAAGGTTGATTATATTCTGACACATTGCGCACCTGATTTTATAGTTGAAGGTGTGTTCAAAATAAACGAGAAAAATCCCCTGACGCAGTATTTGGGAGAAGTAGGGCAGAAGTGTGAATTCAAGAAATGGTTTTTCGGACACTATCATCGTGATTTGAAGATTGGCGACAGGTTTTATTTATTGTATAAGCAAATAATCGCTTTGCCCGAATAAAGCATAAACAGAAAGGTGAGATCGTATGAAACAACCTAAAAGAGTAGGAATATTCGGAGGCAGTTTTAACCCGATACATAACGCTCATATTTCCCTTGTCACAGCATTTGCAAAGAAATTAAAGCTTGATAAAGTGCTTATAATTCCTACTGCAAATTCACCGCATAAAGCCCCGAATTCGCTTATTGATCCGATTCACAGGCTTAATATGTGTAAGCTTGCCTGCGAAGGAGTAAAAAAAGCGGAGGTGTGCGACATAGAAATAACAAGACAGGGAATCAGCTACACAGTTGATACACTTGCAATGTTAAAAGAGCTGTATCCTGACAGCGAACTTTTTCTGTTAATGGGTGCAGATATGTTTATGACGTTTGACACTTGGAGAGAGCCTGACAGAATACTTTCAATGGCGTCAATATGTACAGTTCCAAGAAACGATGATGATGAGAAAATCCTGCGTGAAAAAGAAAAGGAATATATCGCAAAGGGAGCAAAATCTTTTATACTTGATATAAAGAAAATTGATATTTCGTCAACCATGATAAGACAGCTAACCTATAATGATGAGAGTTTTACAAAGTATGTTGATCCGAAGGTTGAGAAATACATTTATGCAAATTATCTCTATATGAATAAGGGTACTGTAAACTATGCAAGGTTTGAAAAGGTGTTAAAGGCAAGAATGGGAGAAAAAAGATATATCCATTCTGTAAACGTTGCAACAGAGGCACAGCGTCTTGCGAAGAAGTACGGTGCAGATATTGAGAAGGCAAAGCTTGCAGGAACTCTCCACGATATTACAAAGGAAACGCCCTCAAATGATCAGCTTGAAATAATAAACAATTCGGGAATAGAGCTTAATTTTGTAGAAAGCTCCTCACCAAAGCTGTGGCATGCAATAGCGGGAGCAGGGTTTGTGCGTGATGTAATGGGGATTGATGATGAGGACGTATTCAATGCAATACGTTACCATACATCGGGCAGGGCAGAAATGAGTCTGCTTGAGAAGTGTGTATTTATAGCTGATTTTACCGGAGCGGAGAGGGATTATGACGGAGTAGATGAGATGAGAGCGCTTGCAGATAAGAGTCTTGCGGAAGCTATGGCATTTGGTTTGTCGTTTAGTTTATCCGATCTTGCAAAAAGACGATTAGCTATTGATCCGAATTCTCTTGCCTGTTATAATGAGGTAGTGTTGCTTTTGGGAAAGAGCAGTAATAAAAAATAATAAAAGAGGTGTTGACTTTTATGACGAGTCTTGAGATTGCAAAAGAGGCTGTTAAAGCGATAGACAGCAAAAAAGGTTTAAAAATTAATTTGATAAAGGTAGAAGATGTGTCGGTACTTGCTGATTATTTTGTAATAGCAACAGGAACAAGCTCCACACAGGTAAAAGCTATTGCAGATGAGGTAGAGTACAGATTAAAGGAACTTGGAGAGAATGCAAGTCATATAGAAGGTTATCGTTCAAATACGTGGATACTACTTGACTATATTGATGTAATAGTACACATTTTCTCAGACGAAACAAGAGAGTATTATGATCTTGACAGAATGTGGGCTGACGGAGAGGTAATAGATATTTCTGATATTATTACTGAGAATTAATCATTTGGCAGAATTGAAAAACACAAAAAGTGTGAGAACAGGTTTACAGCCTATTCCCACACTTTTTTATTATTGAGTTATCATAAGCATACGGGCAGAGGTAAGCGTATCCTCATCGATGTCGTTTTCGGAGGTGATTTTTTCAGTGCTAGTGCAGTATTGTCTTGCGATGTCCCAAATGCTTTCGTCCTTGTCTGCAAAGTATAGCACTACTGTTCCTGAGTTGTTTTGTCTTGGAGCGGTTTCATCTGAGTTGAGAGATGTAACACATCTGCTTGTGCAGTGCCCGTAAAGCTCTCCTGTAATACAAAGCTCTGTTCTTGCTTCGATACGCTTGTCGGAGCATATTCTAAATCCTGCGGAAATACATTTGCTGTCCAGATAAGCAGTGATACTGCACTCCGGGGAAATGTTTATGGCGTGTGCAAACTCTGTGCTTCTTTCCGTATAGAAAACATTGTTTTCAGCGTCCTGTGCAAGAACGCAAATATTATACTTACCGCAAAGAGTTGGTTTACCGTCTTTAAGTGTGAAAACGGTTACGCCGGTTTCACACCATACGTCCATAACTTTAGCAACGGTGTTTTCGGTAAGGTCGATGTTAGTTTTTTCGACGATGTTTTCGTTTACCGTACCGATAAGCGATGGGAGAGATATTTCGCTTGTTTCCTTGCTTGTGTGATAAAGAGTAGAGTAGCAGTCTGTGATAACTGCCATATCACGGCTTGTAAAGGCGAAAGCGGTAACGCATATTTTAGCACTAAGCACAGGGAGTGGATCATCGAAGCCTATTTCTGAGCGCAGAGTAATACTGTGCGACATAACCTCAGCGCGTACAGCAAGCTTACTTTCGTCCGAAATACCGCTGATGTCAATTACCTGACTGAAAGGTATGCTGTATTCCATTGAGTCTGTCTTACCGTTGTCAAGGTCGGTCAGATACAGCAGTTTTACAAGGAGTTCTCCTTTGTACATCAGTTTTCCCGATACAGGCGTCCATTCACCTTTTGCGGTAGTGATGTCGCTTCTGATTACAGATTGAACAGACGGACGGTTCTGACCTGTTTCAAGAGTTTCCGTAACAGAGAATTGTTGTTGAGTAACGCTGTCAAGCTGAGAATAAGCAAGTGTTAGCTTTTTTTGTTGTACGTCGTTGCCCTTAATGTGGTTGACTGCACGAACTGTACAGCGGTCAATAACTTTGATGCACACGTTAAATGCGCCGTGAATGTTCAGTCGTCTTGGACTTAACGCACGGCAGTTAAGATAGCTGACTTTAAGGTCGGTTTGTATAACGGCATTATCGGGGGTGGTCTTGAGATTGCTGCTGATACTGTATGGGAAACTTTGTTCGGTACATCTTACAGCCATTTTAATAGCGTCAACGTAAATAATTCTGACAACGGCAGTACCCTCTATCTCTATTCTGTCAGCGATGATGTTTTTGCTGTCAATGTGCGGTTCGATACGGCATTTGAGAATTTTCTGAATATCGGGACAGTAGTCCGGCAGACCAAAATCTGCATCTACGGTCTGTTCGCTTGTTTCGTCAAAGATTATTCTGCTGACATAAGCGGTATCAGTCTTTATGGGGTAATTCATACGATCTCTCCTTTAAACGATAGGGTGTTACTTGTTTGATTATATGCGTGAGATTACATTAGTATGAAACAAAAATTTTATGCTGTTGCATATTTGTACGCAACTTTAAGTTGATTTGTACGGAGTTTTGAAAGGGGGATAACAATGATAACAGTTAGCAGAAAACAAATCAACATACCGTTTGAGGAGCGTGTAATATGCTTTTACGGTGACAGCGGGAAGGATACGATAAGTTTTACAGTTACAGAACAGAGTGATGAGGATTGCAGGTATTTTCTATATATACTGTTTTCCGACGGCAGAGTAAATTCTATTGAGCTTGATTATGATGATGGTGTATGTAGATGGCCGGTTCAAGCAGAGCATATTTTCACATCGGGAATAGCGTATATTCAGATAAAATCAGTAAACGAAGGCGGAGAGGTTTGGCACAGTCCAAAAGCAACAGTTGAATTTGAGGATTCTCTTGACAGCAGAGATACTCAGAATTTCACACCCTCCCTGTACCAGCAGCTTGACGCAAGGGTAAACGAAATATATGAGCTTGCAAACACGTTCGGTGAAACAATAAGGGATTATACTGAAGAAATAATCATATCACTTGCCGACAGCGATTATATTACAAGGCAGGAAGCTATAAGTCTAATAAACGAAGCGATAGACGATCTCATGCTGCCATTGTCAAGACGTCTTGACGGCGAATAACTGTACATCTCATTTATTTAAAAAACGGCATTTACAAAGAGTTCAGATAATGTTATAATCGTACCATACCAAATATGAGGAGGCATTATTATGAACTTAAAACAGAAAAAACTTTTGAACTATGTACTTACTGCAGTTATGGCAGCAATGATATTTGTGGCTACATATTTTTTAAAGATACCTATATCAACCCCGGCAGGTCCTACAATGCTTAAGGTCAGCAATATTCTGATACTTCTTGCGGGAATACTTTTCGGAGGCGTCTATGGAGGTCTGGCAGCCGGAATAGGCAGCGGACTATACGATCTGCTTGATCCGGTGTATATTTCAAGTGCTCCGCTTACGTTTGCAAGGTTTTTTATAATGGCATTTGTATGCGGAGTGATCTCAAATTCAGGCGGAAGCAAGGGTACGTCGGTGAAAAGAAATCTCTGCGCAACACTTACGGGAGCTTTGACATACTGGGTATTGTATATAGGGGAGAGTGTAATAAAGCTGATGATAGAGGGAAGTGCATTTGTTCCTGCGGTTACAGCTGTTGCACCAAAGATGATAACATCGGGAATAAATCAGGTTGTTGCGGTAGTGGGCGCAATGCTGCTTTTTGTACCGCTCAACAAAGCCCTAAAAAAGTACCTGCCTAAATTCTCATCAGAGTCAAAATCCGATAAACAGTAATAAAACTACAACACACAACATACAATAAATAAACAGTAATCAATTACATTGTTTGATTGAAAATATCGAATTAACATTCTAAGGCAGTGGAAAGATGTGAAAAACAACATCTATAAACATGAGTATATGTGGAAAGATGTTTGTTGATAATAACCTATTGACTTATAATAGAGATTGGTATATAATTTCAGTGTGATCAGCAAAGGCGCTGTGGACGTTAAATAACGACCTCAGTGTCTTTTTTTATTATAATAATCGGAGGAGATAATAATGGTAAATGTACCTGAATTATTCGGCAGCCTGGTTTTTGATGAAAAAACCATGAAAGAAAGACTTCCAAAGCAGACATATAAAACACTTAAAAAGACAATTAGAGAAGGTAAGCCACTTGACATTAACGTAGCAAATATCGTTGCAAATGCAATGAAGGATTGGGCGGTTGAGAATGGCTGTACTCATTATACACACTGGTTCCAGCCAATGACAGGCGTTACCGCAGAGAAGCACGACAGCTTTATTAATCCGAACGATGATGGTACAGTAATTATGGAGTTCAGCGGCAAGGAACTTATCAAAGGTGAACCTGATGCTTCCAGCTTTCCGTCGGGCGGTATTCGTGCAACATTTGAGGCAAGAGGCTACACAACATGGGATCCGACATCATACGCATTCATAAAAGATGGTTCACTATGTATTCCAACAGCTTTCTGTTCATACACAGGCGATGTTCTTGACAAGAAGACACCGCTTCTCCGTTCAATGGAGGCAATCAGCAATGCCGCAGTAAGAGTACTCAGACTATTTGGCGATAAGGAAACAACAAGAGTAATCACAACAGTAGGACCTGAGCAGGAATACTTCCTAATTGATAAGGAAATGTTTGATTCAAGAAAAGACCTTACATATACAGGCAGAACACTTTTCGGAGCAAGGGCACCAAAGGGACAGGAACTGGAGGATCATTATTTCGGAAAGATCAAGGATAAAGTATCCGCATATATGAAAGATCTTGACATCGAACTGTGGAAGCTTGGCATTTATGCAAAGACAAAGCATAACGAAGTTGCACCAGCACAGCATGAACTTGCACCAATTTTTACAACAACAAACCTTGCAACAGACCACAACCAGCTTACTATGGAGATGATGAAGCGAATAGCAAACCGTCACGGAATGGAGTGTCTGCTTCATGAGAAGCCTTTTGCAGGTGTAAACGGCAGCGGTAAGCACAACAACTGGTCTATCAGTACAAATGATGGAAAAAACCTTCTTAACCCCGGCAAGGATCCGTATAACGATCATCAGTTCCTTCTATTTCTTGTAGCGGTAATCAAGGCTGTTGACGAATATCAGGATCTTCTGAGAATTTCTGCTGCGTCAGCAGGAAACGATCATAGACTTGGTGCCAACGAAGCACCTCCGGCAATAGTATCAATGTTTATCGGAACAGATCTTGAAGATATTCTTGAAGCATTTCTTTCAGGTACAGACTACAACGCTCACACGGCAGAAAAGTTAAAAACAGGCGTTGAAGTTCTTGCAGATTTCAACAAAGACACATCTGACCGTAACCGTACATCTCCGTTTGCATTTACCGGCAACAAGTTTGAGTTCAGAATGTTGGGTTCAAGTGACAATATTTCCTGTCCGAATATCATGCTCAATACAATGGTAGCAGAGGAACTTACACAGTTTGCAGACGAACTGGAGCAGGCAGAGGACTTTGATGTTGCAGTAGTAGAATTGATAAAGAAGACATACAGAGAGCATAAGAGAATTGTATTCAACGGAAACAACTATGCTCCGGAGTGGGTTGATGAAGCAGAGAGAAGAGGACTTATGAACCTGCGCACAACTCCTGCCGCAGTAGCACACTATATTGACAAGAAGAACGAAGATCTGTTTAAGAAGCACAAAATATACAGCACAGCCGAACTACATGCACGTTATGAGATACTGCTTGAAAACTACGCAAAGATCATTAACATTGAGGCACTTACAATGATTGATATGGCAAAGAAGGATATTATTCCTGCAGTATCTAAGTATGTAAAGGAGCTTGTTGAAACAGCAAGTGCAAAGAAAGCGCTTTCCGCAGAAATCACAGCAGAACTTGAAGTAGAGCTTGCTTCAAAGCTTTCAAAGCTTCAGCTTTGTTTCTCAAAGAGAATAGATAAGCTTGATGCACTTCTTATCAAGGCAGGCGACGTTACAGGAAAGCAGGATCTTGCAAACTTCTATGCAGACGAGGTATTCCCCGCTATGCAGGAGGCAAGAGAAGTTGCAGATGAAATGGAAATGTCTATGGACGCAAAGGCATGGCCGTATGCTTCTTACGGACAGATGCTTTACAGCGTTAAGTAATAATAAATAAAATTAAGAATTATACACAACAGCCGTCACAGTAAAGATACCGTGGCGGCTGTTGCGATTTATTATATATTGGTTAGTTATTAGTTATTTTTTGCATTTAGTGCCCTTGCTTTAATAATTTCTTCAAGTTGTCCTTTAGTGAATCTATGATTTTTATTGCAGAAATGGCAGTTAGCAACCGCATAGCCCTTTTCGTCTGCAAGAGAACGTATTTCATCATCAGATAGCTTGGATATTGCCATAACAACTCTTTCTCTGCTGCAGCCGCAGTAGTATTCTATGGGTTGTTCGTCCAGAACTTCAACTTCAAATCCGTTAAGAGCTTTTTTGCACATGTCAAGAATAGACATTCCCTTTGCCAGCATTGTAGTAACAGGTTCTAATTGACTGATGTTAGTTTCGATTTTTGTAATAGTTTCTTCTGTTGCGCCCGGAAGAAGCTGTATCAGCATACCGCCGGCAAGCAGTACTTCACCGTCATCTTTGTTAATGAGTACGCCTAATGCGCATACTGTCGGTATTTGTTCGCTTGTAGCGTAGTAGCTTGTTATATCCTCAGCAATTTCTCCCGACATCAGATTACATACTCCGATATAAGGTTCGCCGGTACCGTAATCACGCATAACGTTTATAACGCCGTCCTTGCCGACAGCTTTTGCAACATTGATTTTACCGTTAGGATAATACTCTGTTTCGGTCTGAGGGTGTTCAACGTATCCGCGGCAGTTACCCTTACTGTCGGATACCGCAACTATCGCACCTAAGGGACCTCCGCCGTTTACTCTGAGTGTAATAGCAGCATTTTTTTGTTTAAGCATAACGCCCATTATTGATGAAGCGGTAAGCAGTCTGCCCAATGCAGCCGTAGCAACGCTTGATGTATGATGAAGCTTTTTTCCCATGTGGACAATATTAGTAGTATCTGCTGCAATAGCCATAACAGCGCCGTCAGAAGTTATACAGCGGATAAGCTTATCCTGATGTTGTACAGAATTATCCTCTGCGTATATTTCTTGTGAGTTATTCTGAATATTTTCGTTTTCCATTTATAATAATTCCTTTCGATATTATCATTTCTTTCTTGCGGTAAAAGTCATTCTTTGAGTATCGTCTTTCGGTTCGGAAAATGACATATCCTCATATACCGCAAGTACCTCAAACCCGCTTAGTTGAAGCATATTTTCAATTTCCTCTCTTGAGTAGGCATACTCAGAAAAGCTTTCACTTTCTCTGATATAATGTCCATTTTGTGGGATAAAGAAATCAAGCTCTATTTTGACTTTATGCTGATTACTTGTGTATGTATTCTGCCATACACAGAAAACATCATCAGTATCATACACAAAGGTATTGTCGGAGAGTATTTTTTCGTGTTTAAATATGGTATTTACGTCAAACACGAACAAACCGCCCGGTTCCATATAATAAGAAACCCTGTCAAAGGTTTGTTGTACTTGTTTATGTCCCGAAAGATGACTAATACTGTCAAGAGTACAGATACAGGTGTCAATCGTACCAAAAAGAGTAAGCGACTGCATTTTCTGTCTAAGGAACATAATATCAAGATCATCGCAGGTAGCTTTTGCCATAGCCTCTGTCAGCATTTCGCTTGACATATCCGCCCCGAAAACATCAATGCCGCGTTTTTTGAGTTCGATAGTGAGAGTACCTGTACCGCAAGCCAGATCAAGCGTACAGCCCGGATCATGGTTAAAGTGCTCAAACAGACTGCACAGATAATCTGCTTTAGTTTTATAGTCAACATTTTGTGTCAGATTGTCATAAAACTGAGCAAAAACTCCGTAGGACATTATTCTCCGTCCTTTTCTTCAAGTGCCTGAAGGCGTTCAAACACAAGTGCATAGCCGTCACAGCTTGTGTAATTAAGAGAGCGGTTTACACGGCTGATAGTTGCGGTTGAGGCGCCTGTCTGAGCAACGATCTTGCTGTAAACTGTTTTTTCGCTGAGCATTTTTGCCACCATAAGACGTTGTGACATAGCTTTAAGCTCAGGAATAGTACATAGATCCTCAAAAAACTTTCGGCAGTCCTCTACTGTTTCAAGTGTGGTAATAGCTTTAAAAAGATAAACCAAGCTATCTTCGTTCAAATTTGCGTTCATTGAAAAAATCTCCTTTTAAACTCTTTGCACGTATTAACGTACTAAAACATAGTATTAAAATTTTATCACATAAAAATAAAAAAGTAAAGAGTTAATTAAAAAAACATAAAACATTTGAATAATTTTGCAAAAAAGTATAAAATAATAATATACGAAAGAGAGGGAGATACAATGGAAAACATTTTATTTATCAACTCCTGCATACGTGCAGAAGACATATCAAGGACATACCGTATATGTAAGGCATTTCTTGACCGATACACACAACTACACGACGAAACCACGGTAACAGAAATTGTTCTTACAAAATCAAACTTAACAAGCCTTACGCAGAATGATATT
>ONAH01000069.1 GCA_900315715.1 uncultured Eubacteriales bacterium | reverse complement strand
TCTATAATATCAGCCCATTTTTCGATGTATGGATGTTCCGGAGAAACTACCATGTATGTTGCGCCGAAGAGTGTATCGGGGCGTGTTGTATAAACGGTAAGAATGTCACCGGTTGTTGCGGTAAAGTCAACTTCCGCACCCGTACTTCTGCCGATCCAGTTTTTCTGCTGAGTCTTAACTCTGTCAGGATAATCAACAGTATCAAGGTCATCGACAAGACGCTGAGCATACTCAGTGATTTTGAGCATCCACTGTGATTTAACTTTTCTGATTACTTCGCTTCCACAGCGCTCACAAACACCGTTAACAACTTCTTCGTTAGCAAGAACGCACTTACAAGAAGTACACCAGTTTACGGACATTTCTTTTTTGTAAGCAAGATTGTGTTTGAAAAGCTGTAAGAATATCCATTGTGTCCACTTGAAGTATGAAGGATCGGTTGTGTTGATCTCTCTGCTCCAGTCGAAAGAGATACCAAGCGACTGAATTTGTTTTTTAAACCTTGCAATGTTATTCTGAGTAACGATTGCGGGGTGAATGTGGTTTTTGATAGCGTAGTTTTCGGTTGGAAGTCCGAATGCGTCCCAGCCGATGGGGTAAAGAACATTGTAGCCCTGAAGTCTTCTTTTTCTTGCAACTGTATCAAGAGCTGTATAAGGACGTGGATGTCCAACGTGAAGACCTTGACCCGACGGATAAGGGAACTCAATGAGTGCAAAGAATTTTTCTTTTACAGAGTTGCTTTCTGCATGGAAAACACCTTTTTCCTCCCATTTATCCTGCCATTTTTTTTCGATATTAATGTGATCGTACTTCAATTTAAAGCCTCCTAAATTAATGCTGATCCTAACCGACAGCAATTTATTTAATGACCACGTTCCGCAGCAAAAGATATGCTTTGGGCAGTGTATAAATATTACAAAAATACAATAATAAATATTCAATTAATTATACCACAAAGAAAAACCAATTTCAAGTAAAATTGTATTTTGATGAATAAAGTAGGTTGAGTTGTTGGGCAAAAAATGAGAATAAATGACAAAAAAATGCCATTATAAAAAATTAACTATAAAAATTCTTGTTTTTTCTATACTTTGTTACAATGTATTACAATATTTTAAGTTGACATACCGCATACAAATAACATATAATTGAAGTTAGGTTATTTATTTTAATTTATCGTGTACGGTGTAAAGCTGTATAAACGTGGAGGGGTTTATTTTGTTAAAATGTAAGTCGTGTGGTGCTTCAAATGATGCAAATTCCTCCGTATGTGCAAAATGCGGAGCCTCTCTGAAGAAGAGGATCAAAAAGAGGCCAATCACAGAATATAAGGACATTTATTCAAATACAGATCCAAGTAAAAGCATAGAAGGCGGATCTGAGAGTATGGACGTTTTCTCATCAGGGGAAATGTTTGAAAAGGCAAAGAAAGATCATGTGCTGGACAAGATATATAAGCAGGAACTTGCGCTTGGAGAAGTACCTCACATTCCGGGTGAGGACGACAATAAGCCGGAACCTGAGGTAGAGAAAGTTCAGCCTACCGTAATCAACAGGGAAACAACATCTGATATAGTGGGTATTCATAAGACAAACAAGAAAAAACGCAATCGCGGTCAGACCGGAAAAATACCTCAGAGAGTGATCGAATCGTCAAGACCTCAGAGTAACGGCGGTAAAAGCGCAGACGTAAAAAAGCCAGCGAAAAACGCTAATCCGTCATCGCGAGAGACCGTAAAGCAAAAGCAGAAAATGCAAGCTGTAAAAACGCCTGTAATGACTGAAGAGGTGTATTCTGAAGATTTAAGAAAAAAGTCAAAACCTGTTGACGAGGAACTTGTTCCGCTTACTCCTGTGTCGAGAAGTTATAAGAAGAATACAAGCAACGCAGCGTTACATACAGAGAAGCTAAAGGACGCCGATTTTTTAGGTACACCGGTATCTGAAAAAACGGAAACTAAGGTTAAGACTGAACAAAAGCCTACTGTAAAAAAACATGACAAGCCAGAAAAGATTAAGAAAAGCCAGAGTGCGCCGGTTTCAGAGCGTCCGCTTCAAAAGACTGTGACATCGGACGGACGAACTAATGCTGTGAAATCGGAAAAATCTCCGGTAAAACAGGAAAAAGCCGTTCAAACTCAAAATAAGGAATCTTCAAAACCCGCAAAGAAAAAAGCGGATATCAATAAAGCTTCCGAACAAAAGATGGTCAAAAAGACAGAAAAACCAGCAGAGAAGGCAAAGCAAGCGGAGAAAACAGCGGAAATATTAATGCCAAAGCCTGTTTCGGAAAAACCGGCTCCAAAGATTCAGATAGAGAAGGTTGAAACAAAGCCTGTTGAGGAGAAAAAACCGACAGTTGAACAGACAAACAAACAGCTTGAACAAAAGACAGAAGTTGTGTCAACAAAAACAGCCGCAGCAGAAGCCTCAGTCACAGCCGCAGCCGCAGCTGTGAAAAGCAGCAAACAGCAGAAAGTTGAAGTAAAGACAAAACCGTCTGAAAAAGTTACTGAGAAAAAATCGGTACAGCAAAAGCAGAAGAAAAAATTCTTCTCCGATGAGGACGTTGCGGAAAACAGCATTAAGGCTGCATTGTCATATTTTGGAATACTTTTTTTGATACCTTATTTTAAAAGAAAACAGTCTAAGCTGTGCAGAGCACATTCAAAGCAAGGTATATTTGTTTTTGTGTATTCCTTGATGGTTGAACTGTTAACTTTGTTGTTAGTGTTGGGACTTCGTGCTCTTGCTGTGTGGGTGCTTGGGCTACCATATGCTCTTTATACTGCGCTGTTTATAGTAGTTCTTGCAGGAATGGCTGCACTTTTGATAATTCCTGTGTTTGTAGGTGCAAAATCAGCTTTTAACGGTATTTACAAGACTGTTCCGATAGTCGGAAAGTATGTAAAGAAAATGAGCAAAAACAAAAAACAAAACGCTGCTTCTAAAAAGAAAAAAGTAAGCGAGTAATCTAATTCTCTCTCCACAGAATGTACCTGCGGAGAGAGTTTCTTGTATATGCTTGAAATAAACTAATTTTCCTGAACACTATTGTATTTTACTGCCCAATGCTGTAAAATAATAATATGGGGAGTGATGTGAAATGAATTTGATGATAGCATCGGATATTCACGGTTCTGCTTATTACTGCGAACAGTTAATATCCGCATATGAAAGAGAGAAACCCGATAAGCTATTATTGCTTGGAGATATACTTTATCACGGACCGCGAAATGATCTTCCCAGAGATTATGTACCTAAGCGTGTTATCTCTATGCTGAATCCTTTATCGGAAGAGATTATTTGTGTCAGGGGCAACTGCGATACTGAGGTGGATCAGATGGTACTTGATTTTGATGTGCTTGCAGAGTATGCATATCTGTTCGCCGACGGAGTAACGCTATTTGCGTCCCACGGTCATGTATATAATGAAAAAAATCCGCCGAAGTGTAAAGGCGTAGTTTTGTTAAACGGTCATACTCATGTTCCGGAATTTAAGGTATATGATGCATTTGTGTATGCAAACTGCGGTTCTGTTTCCATTCCAAAAGAAAATTCTCCTCACTCTTATATGATGTTTTCAAAAGGTGTGCTTTACTGGAAAGATCTATCGGGAGAGATTTACAGGACTGAAAACTTAATTGGTGAGGGAGCGATATCATATGATTTGTAAAGTTTGCGGTGCAATTATTATGGAAGGAAGTCCGTATTGCCCGAATTGTAATTCCTCTATGGAGGAAAGTGAAAAAAAACTAAGATAAATGTAGATACTCTTAATAAGGGAACAATGTCGGGAGATGTTGTTTTATCTGATAATAAAAGAGTTGTTCTTGCTTCAAAGGATAATGAAAATATTTCCGATGAAACAACCTATCAAGCTCCAAAAGAGGAGTTTGTAAAGAAAAAGTATTCTCTGAGGCAGGAGGATATTGATGAAACGAAAATGTTACGTCAAGCAATAGATTTGGACGATAATAAGTTTGATTATACCGATGATCAGGAGATATTTGAGAATGCTAACGGTAATCAGCAGGTAATGCCAAAATGGAAGGTTAAACAGGAAAAATTAAAACAGAAAAAAAACATAAAATCCGCACATCCGATAGGTACAGTACAGGGCGGAGAGATTTTCCCTGAGGGAATGTCGTGGGACGAATTTTTAAAGCTTCAGAAAATGTCGAAACTACGCAGTCTGTATTATTGGTCAATAGTACTTCTGTATATAGGCAGTATTGTGGAAGTAGTTTTCAATGTCTTATGGAAAATTCCAAGTGAATGTCTTATAGGAATACTTTTAGTTATGGTGTGCACGCTGATTTTTCAGAAAAAGAACAGCCTGACCGCAGCATTGTTTCTGATAGTATTCAGCTTGTTATATGTAGTGTTTATGTATTTTATAGTAAAGCTTCCTATGGGCTTTGTTCTAGTCTTTGCATCTCTGATAGCTTTTGGATCGACAAAATATATTGAACGTCTTTATTCAAATTATCTTGTTACGCAGACTGTACCTAATAAGTTAAGTGATGTTTTTAAGATATAATAAGTATTTATTCAATGTGAGATATTTATAACAAAATAACAATATACACTATTAGCAAGAACTAACATTACACTGTATTCGTTATAAAATTGCAAACTACTATTGATTTTTTAAGAAAACGTGATATTATATTAATATACTTACATACTGCAAAAGGTGGTAAAGCTGCCTGATACAGCCCGTTTCCGCAAAGGGAAAGGGGAATTTGTAATTCTCAATATAGGAGGAGTATCAGATGTCTAATTACGAACAGTGGGAAGACTTCGAGGGAAGCTTGTGGAAGCAGGAAGTAAACGTCCGTGACTTCATACAGAAGAACTACAAGCCATATGACGGAGATGAGAAATTTCTTTCAGGATCGACTGAAGCAACAGATAAACTCTGGGGTGAACTCCAGAAATTACAGAAAGAGGAACACGCAAAGGGTGGAATTCTTGATATGGATACAGATGTTGTATCCACACTAACATCACATAAACCAGGATATATCAGTGAGGAGTTAAAGGAACTTGAAAAGATAGTAGGACTTCAGACTGATAAGCCCCTCAAGCGTGCATTTATGCCGTTCGGAGGAATAAGAATGGCTGAGCAGGCATGTTCGACAAATGGTTATACGCCAAGTCCGGAACTGCACAAGATATTTACGGAATACAGCCGCACTCACAGTGACGCAGTGTTCTCTGCATATACACCGGAAATGAAGAAATGCCGTCACGCACATATTGTGACGGGACTACCCGACACATATGGCAGAGGAAGAATTGTAGGCGATTACAGAAGAGTTGCACTGTATGGTATAGATTTCCTTATTAAAGAAAAGAAGAAAGATTTTGATAACTGCGGTGACGGAACAATGTTTGACGAAGTTATTCGCCAGCGTGAAGAAATTGCTATGCAGGTAAAAGCTCTTGATGGCATTAAGAAGATGGCAGAGATGTATGGCTTTGATATTTCACAGCCTGCAAAAAATGCGCAGCAGGCAGTTCAGTGGTTGTACTTTGGATACCTTGGTGCAATAAAAACTCAGAACGGTGCTGCGATGAGCGTAGGAAGAGTATCTACATTCCTTGATATATTTATAGAAAGAGATTTTGAAAGAGGTATTCTTACGGAGAGTGAGGCACAGGAGCTAATAGATCATTTTGTTTTGAAGCTTCGTATGGTAAAGTTTGCGCGTATTCCGCAGTATAATTTGCTTTTCTCAGGTGATCCCGTGTGGGCAACACTTGAAGTAGGCGGTATTGGAATGGATGGCAGATCAATGGTTACAAAGAACGACTATCGTTTTTTGCATACGCTTGAGAATATGGGGCCGTTCCCTGAGCCAAACCTTACGATACTATATTCTTCTAAGCTTCCTGATAATTTTAAGAGATACTGTTCGTATATTTCTATAAAGACAAGTTCTGTACAGTATGAGAACGATGATGTTATGAAGCCTGTTTGGGGAGATGATTATTCCATATGCTGCTGTGTATCAGCTACACAAACGGGTAAAGAGATGCAGTTCTTTGGTGCAAGGGCAAATCTTGCAAAATGTCTTTTGTATGCGATAAACGGCGGTGTAGATGAAAAGCTGTTTGAGCAGGTAGGTCCGAAATACGCTCCGATTACATCAGAGTATCTTGATTATGACGAAGTAGTTGAGAAGTATTTGAAGATGATGGATTGGCTTGCTGATGTTTATGTAAACACGCTTAACCTTATACATTATATGCACGATAAGTATTACTATGAAGCAGCCGAAATGGCACTTATAGATACAAATGTAAGACGTACATTTGCAACAGGTATTGCAGGATTTTCGCATGTAATAGACTCTCTGAGTGCAATAAAGTATGCTAAAGTAAAGACAGTCAGAAACGACGACGGAATAGTTGTAGATTATATAGTAGAGGGAGATTTCCCGAAGTACGGCAACGACGATGACAGAGCCGATGAGATAGGAGTATGGGTACTTAAGACGTTTCTTAATATGCTAAAGAAGCACCACACATACCGTAACTCTGAGCCGTCAACTTCTATTTTGACAATTACATCGAATGTAGTTTACGGAGAGTCAACAGGTGCAACTCCCGACGGAAGAAAAGCAGGCGCACCGTTTGCACCGGGAGCAAATCCAAGCTATGGTGCAGAGCAGAGCGGACTTCTCTCATCACTAAACTCCGTTGCAAAGCTGCCATATGAATGGGCGCTTGACGGAATTTCAAATACCCAGACGATCAGTCCTGATGCACTTGGTCACGATCTTGACGAAAGAGTAGTAAACCTTGTACAGGTAATGGACGGTTACTTCGATCAGGGCGCACATCATCTTAACGTAAATGTTTTCGGTGTAGAGAAGCTGATAGACTGCATGGAACATCCCGAAAAAGAGGAGTATGCAAACTTTACGATTCGTGTATCGGGTTATGCAGTAAAGTTTATTAATCTTACAAGAAAGCAACAGCTTGATGTAATAGCAAGAACTTGCCACAAATTAATGTAAGCGGTTGATGATTATGAGGTATAATTATTCACAAGGATTAACAAAAGGTAATGTACATTCATTGGAAAGCTTTGGGCTTGTAGACGGTCCGGGAGTAAGGTATGTTGTGTTTTTGCAGGGTTGTGCATTCAGGTGCAAGTACTGCCATAATCCCGAAACATGGGCAGCGGACAATGGTTCACCGTGGACGGCAAAGCAGCTTTTTGATAAGGTGTACCGTTTTCGCAATTACTGGAAAGACAACGGTGGAATTACTGTAAGCGGCGGCGAACCGTTGCTGCAAATAGAGTTTGTTACCGATTTTTTCTCACTTGCAAAGGCAAAGAAAATTCATACAGCGATAGATACAGCCGGACAGCCGTTTCGTAATGATGAACAGTGGCTTGAAAAGTTTTCACGTCTTATGGAAGTTACAGACCTTGTCATACTTGATTTGAAAGAATGGGATACGGAGAAACATAAGGCTCTTACAGGTATGGGCAACGAAAACATTAAGCAAATGGCATTGTGGCTTTCCGAACACGGCAAGGATATGTGGATAAGACACGTTCTTGTACCCGGTCTTACCGATAATGAAGACGATCTTAAAGCAATGGGTGATTTTATATCAACGCTTAAAACCGTCAGGAAAGTAGAAATACTACCGTATCATGCTTTTGGTGTGCCAAAGTGGGAAAAGCTTGGTATAGATTACGAACTTCAGGATACGCAGGTTCCGACAGATGAACAGGTAAAGCGTGCGGAAGATCTTATCGGTGTGAAAAGTTATACTTAATATCTAATGCCCTCTGCTTAAAAGAGCGGATAGGCAGGCGACTTAAAAATACTATTCCTCCCGGCAAATACCGGGGGGATTTATTATAGTAAGGTTAAGAAAAAATACACAAATAATCACTGCTTGACTTTGAAAAAATATCTAAAACGTATTGAAAAAGAAATTTGTTTCAGTTATAATAGATGTAAATAACTGTAATGGAAGTGCAATGTATGGGTGTTTCCATTCGTTTTACAAAAAAGCG
The DNA here is from genome assembly GCA_900315715.1 of uncultured Eubacteriales bacterium. Classification (GTDB taxonomy): domain Bacteria; phylum Bacillota; class Clostridia; order Oscillospirales; family Acutalibacteraceae; genus RUG592. The sequence continues at coordinate 13,395 of ONAH01000069.1, read as the reverse complement.
GTGCATATGAAGAAATTCAGAAGAGCTTTGGCGAAGAGGATTTTGTTATTGACAGTATGACGGGTTCATTTATAGATTCTTATCATGGCAGTGATGATGTAATCTATGTTCCCGAAAGAATAAACGGAGTGAGAGTAAACGGATTATCTTTGCATGCTTTTGAAGGCTGTAAAGCACGAGAGATACATTTGCCCGATTCGGCAACAATGATATGTGCGTGGGCGTTTAGTAACTGCCCGAATCTTGAGAAGGTAACACTTCCGAATGAAGTAATTCAACTTCAGCTTGCGTCATTTGAAAACTGTACTTCACTAAAATATGTAAATTTGCCAAGTAATATCGATGTAATAGATCTTGATATGTTTAAAGGCTGTACATCGCTTGAGGAGATACATATACCCGACGGAAATATACAGGCAATAAAGGCGTCGGTTTTCAATGGATGTACATCTTTGAAAAATGTTTATATACCTCAGTCTGTGACGTTGATAGGCCCGATGTCTTTCCAGAATTGTACGTCATTGGAGGAGATAACTATTCCGGATAGGGCAGAGTATATAGGATATTGGGCATTTAAAGGCTGTACTTCACTAAAGAAGATCACTATTCCTGCAAGCGTGACACAGATTGAATTTGACGCATTTGCTGATTGTCCCGATTTGGTGATATACGGAGAAAAAGGTTCATATGCAGAAGAATATGCAAAATCAAATAAGATACGTTTCTTTGATGGTAACGAACTTTATGATCCTTTTGCAAACGTTGACACCAATACAGATACAGAAACAGATACAGATACAGAAACAGATACTGATACGGAAACAGACTTCGACTATGATTATATCATAAACGATGACAATACTATTACGATTACAAAATATAAGCAAAAGGAACAAAATGTAAATATTCCCGATACGATAAACGGACATCAAGTTACAGGGATAGGAGAGAGTGCGTTTGAGAATTCCAAGACATTATCTACTGTATCTATTCCGGAGGGAGTAACCCATATAGATGACAAGGCTTTTGCGAATTGTACACAGCTTACAACGCTAACACTTCCCCAGAGTCTTGAAACAATAGGCGACAGCAGTTTTGAAAAAGTTCAAATGCTTCAGGTTGTTGAGCTTCCGCAAAACCTTAAGAGTATCGGAAAAAACAACTTTACGGAAATATGGAGTTTTATGGAACTTGATATGCCCGATAGTATCGAAAGTATCGGAGAGGGATCTTTTCTAAATAATTCGTTGTTTAGTTTTACTTGCTATGAGGGCTCTGTTGCCGATAAGTACGCAAAGGAAAACAATATAGTAGCTTTACATAAAATAAAAAGACCTGAAAACACTGAAAAATACGGAAAATATGGTGATGTGAATAATGACGGTAAGATTTCCGCTTCCGATAGTCTGATGATACAGCGTTCGGTAGTTAAGCTAATAAAGCTTGATGTATTTCAAACAACGGCCGCAGATGTAAATAATGATGGTAAGGTTGATAACCGTGACAGCCTTGAAGTGCTGAGATCAACAATAGGTTTAAGTAAGAATGAATATATAGGACTTGAATTTGTGGTATTAGAATAAAATGCAGCTCCGTACAAATTTTTGTACGGAGTTTTTTTTCTGAAAAAATGGTTGACAAGTGTATAAAATGGTGATATAATTAAAACATCAAAAACCTATCGACAAAGTAGGGATTAAAAAGGGTGATTTGATGAACGTGGAGATAGCATACAAGCACAGGCGATGTTGCGGAAACTATCATTAATTCAGAAGGAAACTAATATACTATAACTGACAGCAAAGAATATAAAAATGATAATGATTTAAGGAGTGTTTTAATTATGTCAAAGATATATAAAAATGTACTTGATCTTGTAGGTTCAACACCGTTGGTAGAGCTCACAAATTACGAAGATAAGAACGGACTTGAAGCAACAATAGTTGCAAAGGTTGAGTATTTCAATCCAGCAGGAAGTGTAAAGGACAGAATAGCAAAGGCAATGATAGACGACGCAGAGGCAAAAGGACTTATAAAGCCGGGTGCAGTTATCATAGAGCCTACATCAGGAAATACAGGAATAGGTCTAGCAGCGGTAGCTGCCGCAAGAGGATATGAAGCAATACTCACAATGCCTGAAACGATGAGCGTAGAGAGAAGAAACCTGCTAAAGGCATACGGTGCGAAGATAGTATTGACAGATGGAGCAAAGGGTATGAAGGGAGCTATTGCAAAAGCAAACGAACTTGCCGAGCAGACTGAGAACAGTTTTATCCCGAGCCAGTTTACAAACGAGGCAAACCCTGCAATACACAAGGCAACAACAGGACCTGAGATATGGAACGACACAGACGGATTGGTAGATATTTTTGTAGCGGGAGTAGGTACAGGCGGTACACTTTCCGGAGTAGGCGAATATCTTAAATCACAGAACCCTAATGTAAAGGTAGTTGCAGTAGAGCCGGCAACATCACCGGTACTTTCAAAAGGAACACCAGGTCCTCATAAGATACAGGGTATCGGTGCTGGATTTGTGCCTGATACGCTCAATACAGAAATATATGACGAGATTATTACGATAGAGAACGACGAGGCTTTTGCAGCAGGCAGAGAGCTTGCAAGAAGTGAGGGATTGCTTGTAGGTATTTCATCAGGTGCAGCGGTAGCAGCGGCAACAAAACTTGCAAAGCGTCCTGAAAACAAGGGTAAGCTTATTGTAGCACTTCTTCCTGATACGGGTGAGCGTTATCTTTCAACAGCAATGTTTGCAGAATAATTATAAGATATAAGAAAACCGCAGGGGTATGTAAAAATACTTCCTGCGGTTTTTGCATTAGAAAATATTATTCTTCCTCAACTCTTTCACATACAACCATGTACCGCTGTTCGCTGTAACCATAAGGGTGGCATGTGAGGAGAGTTATCAAGTCACGATCCTGTTGTATATAGCATTTTTCAATATCATAGGGACTGATGATTTCGGTATAAGATACTTTATAGTGAAGTTTTCCCCAAGGATTTGTGATATAAACGTCGTCGCCTTCCTCAAGAAAAACGATATTATCAAAAAATATTTTTCCGATATAGCCTCTGTGAGCGGCAAAAACGGCATTTGTACTTTTGCCGCCTATCGGCATGGAGGAGTAAGAAAGCTGTACTGCACCTAAATTCATGTTATATTGATTAGCACCTAAATAAATAGGCAGATCCATATCTATTGCAGGAGCGGATATATGACCGAAAACGTTATCGTAAAGGCTGTATGAGGCAAGATCAAAAGATGGCTGTTCATAAGCAAACGGATCGTTTAATTCATACTGTCCATACTCTAAAAGCTGTGCGTTATACTCTTCCATTTGTTCACGCAGGAGAGAAATATACGCCCAGTTTATTTCTTTTTTGTTAGGATCAAGCTTAATGTTTTTTTCTGAGATATAGTCGGAAACGGTGTAATCGGTAGATCTTTCTGATTGGATTTTGTCTATTTGATTTTGAAGTTCTGACGTGTCGGTGTCGTTGTACATCTGACTAACAGCGTTTTCATAATCATTAATAGAATTTTGCATATTTCTTTCGTTCAGTAAATTTGATATGGGGGAGTAGAGAAATATTCCAAGCCCCGATATTATAAGAATTACACCGATAGTAAGAGCGATTTTATACTTCGTTTTCATCATAAATAACCTCATCATTTGGAGTGCTAACAGGGTCTTTCTTTATAAACATAGATATTGCCCAGATAATGATACCGCTCAGGATTAACAGTACAACAATTAGTACAAACCATAGATTAAGATTATATCCGTAAACATTAACTTTAGCCTTTGTACCTAAGAATTCATCTATCATGTTAAGTTTTTCCTGTGCCTTTACCGGAACATCTGGAGTTGATACAATGTCTGTATCTAATTCCTTAACATTCTCAACTTTACCGTATCTGTTAAAAACTACCTCTCCGTTAAAAGATGTACGCTCACCTCTAACCAACAGTCTATGAGAATTAATACCATATGGATAGCAGGTGAGAAGGGTAATATAGTCTTTTCCCGGAACTATCTTAAGATCGGAATCGTTGTTAGGTTCTACAATTTTGATCTGATCGACTTTATATGCGTGTATTTCGTCAAGGTATTGAATGTAAAACATATCGCCCTCTTGAAGCTTGTTAATATCAGTAAACATCATAGCATTAGGCAGACCGGTATGACCTGTAAGCACACAGTGAGAGTTTTCGCCGCCAACAGGGAGAGAGGTGTTTCTCAGATGTCCGATACCTAAAGAAAGAACTTCTGCACTTGTTCCACGGAATATAGGCAGTTCGATATCAACCTTTGGTATTTTAATTAGTGCGATAATATCGCTTCCAACGTTAAGGTTTTGTGCATAACCTGAGCCGTCATCGTAATTTCTATCAATAGCGTCCTCATCTGTTGAGATAATACTCAATTCGCCGTTGGCAAGCTTTTGGTTATATTCGTTAGCGTTTGATTTAATAGATGATTTTGTATCATTGCTTAGATTATATACCATAGCATTATACTCATCCTGAATGGAGTTCTGATGCATAACATTAATAATGTTTCCGATAATAGGGTAGAGTACAAACCCGATACCAATTGTTAGTATTATCATCGCTATTACTTTTCTTTTCATTTTAGTCAAAATTCCTTATTAGAATATTTGCGTTAAACCGCATGATAAAATTATAGCATAAGATTAATTGTTTGTATAGTGTAATTTTGTGAAAGAAATGTGTAGAAATTATTATAGGCAAGATTACATAATAAAAAAAACAAAAAAAAACAAATATTTACTGCGAAAATTTTACGGATTGTGTGTCTAAAGAGTATAAGTGGTATTCGTGTTACAGTAAAACAAAAGACTAAAATTCTAAGGAGGTATTATTAATGAAACGAATATTAGCATTAATCTTATCTTGTGCGCTGGTTGTATCAACTACACTTGCTGTTGTTACGGCTAATGCATACGAGGTATATCCCACAGCAGAGGTGCAAAGTACATCTGCCGATGATTTCAAATATACCGTAAATGATGACGGTGACATTGTAATAGATGGTTACTTGGGAAATGAAAAGACTGTTGTAGTTCCCGAAAGTATTGACGGTCACCCCGTAAAGAGTATAGGTAGTCATGCATTCGATAATAGTATGATAAAAGAGATTACTATTCCAAAATCGGTAGAAAGTGTATCATCTGCATTTTATCATTGTAATGATCTGGAAAAGGTTGTTTTTCTTACCGATGAAAACCAAACCGAAGGAATAAAGCAAATAGATCGTTCATTTTGCGGATGTACGTCGTTAAAATCGATAACGATACCGAAAACTATTGAAAATATAGAGAAAGTATATTTTGGAATAGCGAAACTTAACGTATCTCCCGTTTGTGATGAGAACGATCCTTTGAACGACCTATACGAAGTGGAGTATGATGATCCGTATGTAATTTGGACATTCCCGTTTGAGTTGTATGGTAAAAAAGGAACAGCGGCAGAAAAATGGGCCGATAAATATAGTTTTATTACCTTTGTTCCGGTAGAGAATGATAATGATAATGATAATGATGTACAGACAACACCTGCCGATGATTTTGAATATATAGTTGGTGACGACGGTGTTACAATAACGGGATATAGAGGGAAAGATGAGTCTATTGTTATACCCGATATAATAGAAGGTAAAGAGGTAACGGAGATAGCGGATTTTGCTTTTCATCGCAGTACTATTGAAAAGGTTACCTTGCCGGAAACATTAGTTACAATAGGATACGCTGCTTTTTGTGATACATCTGTAAACGAAGTAACAATACCAAAAAGCGTAAAGGTAATAAAAGATATTGCTTTTGGAGCGTACTATTACAACGTAAATACATACCCCGAAAACGGAACAGACTGCTATGTAGATTATTCCTACGGTAATTTTACAATGTACGGCTATGTAGGTACTGCCGCAGACGAGTATGCACTTAAACATGCAAAGGTACATTTTGTACCGCTTGAATGTAAGGACGCTTCCACAAATTGTTTTGATTATAAAGAAAACGATGAAGGCGGTATTACAATAACAAAGTTCCATACGAATGATTTGCCTGATGTTATAGTTATACCCGAAACGATAAACGGAAAACCTGTAACAGAGATAGCAGAATATGCCTCATCGTATTCCTATGACGAAGTTGATTATGATGAAATAAAGGACAAGAAATACGATGATTTTGGCTTTACTCCAAGAACAGTTATTCTAAACGAAGGCCTGAAAAAAATAGGCGAAGGTGCTTTTGGTTATGTTTATGCAAAGAATGTTTATATACCGTCAACTGTTGAATATGTGGGATGTAGTTCATTTGCATTGAAACTTAATTTGTTAAACGTTCAGATTCCCGAAGATGAAAAGATTAAAGACGAATTCTTATATAATTTGACAGTACGCATAACAGGTACACAGGAAGAAAATGATAATATAACAATACTCAGTTATGGTGATGAGATAGATTATTACGGACAAAATGACGGTCTTACAGAAGAAGGCTTAAAGTATTGCATAAATGATGAAGGCAATATTCAGATATTGTCTTACAAGGGCAGCAGCGATGAAGTTTATATAGACAATTATATAGATGCACGAATAGTTGTAGAGATAAGCAGTTACGCATTTTCTCATTCTGATATTAAAAAAGTAGTTTTGCCTTATTATCTTCGTAGAATATCCTACTGCGCTTTTTTTGATTGTAAAAATTTGCAAGTTGTATCTTTCCGCACAGATGAAAACAATTATTCTAACTTTCAAGAAATAAATAATTATGCGTTTGTCGGTTGTACAAAACTCACTTCAATAACATTGCCTTGCGATATTAAAACAATCAGCAAGTATAGCGGCTTGGGAGTAGAAAAAATCGAAGAACATAGTTGCGATACGGATAATATACTTCGCGATTTGGATTATGAAAACGCAAATGATATAGAACCAGAAAAAGATACAAGCGATATGCCGCAGAATATAGTACATGATAGATATTCTGACTTGTATATGTTCCCGTTTATCATCTATGGTGCAAGAGGAACAGCCGCACAGGATTATGCGAACACTTACGAAACTGTAACATTTATAGCGATAGATGAAGATGATCTAGTTGAGAATTATAACAACCTTAAATATATGGTTGATGATTATGGAAAAGTAATTATTACAGGTCAAACTGAAAAAGCCGATGAGGTTGTTATTCCAAATACTATTTCGCAATATAATAATAGTTTTGCAAAAAGAGAAGTAACTGTTGTAGATGATAAAGCATTTAAAGATAACAAGAGTATTAAGAAATTGTCGTTTGACGCAAAAATGTATATAAGCGGACGTATGGAGGGCGTAAAGAAAATCGGAAACTTTGCGTTTGCAGGGTGTGACAAGCTTGATACTATTGACTTTACAAACGGAAATACAAGTGTGAACCCGATAATAAAGAGTATTGGCGAATGTGCATTTTTAGACTGCAAGTCGCTTAAAAGTGTTACAATACCTGCAGGTGTTGAGGGAATCGGAGATTATGCATTTGGTTTTGTGACGAAGGGCGACAATAAGGAGCTTATACCTGATTTTGTAATATATGGTTACACAGGAACGGCTGCTGAGGAATACGCAAACAAATTTGGTGTGAAGTTCGAGTCGATAGGCTACAAGGGCTTTGAGTACAGATTTATTGAAAGAGACACTTCAATTGGAATAAATGGATTAGCAGAGATAACCGCTTATAAGGGAATAGAGGATAAAGTAATAATTCCCGAAACATTGGACAATGCCCCTGTCAGGATAATAGGCGAAGGTGCATTTAAGAATAATAGTGTAGTACGAAACATCGAAGTTCCAAAAACTGTAATGTATATAAAAGACGAAGCTTTCAGAGGCTGTGAGCAGCTTCAGTCATTCGACAGATTTTATAAGGGGAATTATGTTCATATCGGCAAATATGCTTTTGCAGAGTGTTCAAATCTCATGAGTATTTATCTAGATGATACCATCAAGTATATAGGTGAGAAAGCGTTCGGTTTCTCCTCATATACAATTTCTGATTTTGATAAAGAACAGATTGTAAATCAAGAAGACACATATAAGTTTTATATAATAAGTTATGGATATAAACCTGTTATAGTCGAGTATACAAAGAATAACCCCAATGTAGTAAACGATTCGTATGATATTATTCGCTCATATATAACTTTAGTCGGTTTTTTATCCGAAATAGACGATCCCGAAAGCGATTACTATAATCCAAATTATAAAATTGTAATGAAAGGCGAAACACCAGATCATGCAGTATATGACAGACGCTTTATAGCAGAGGGTGAAATTCCGGTTATTGAAGATGAGATTTTTGTAGAACTCCAAGATTATGTGCTTCATATACCCGTAACGGAAATAACGGAAACATCATTTACTACTTATTCTGTAGATGACAAGTATGAAACAGAGAGCGTAGTTATTGGCAGAAACATAACAACGATAAAAGAAAACACATTTATAAACAAACGTGGTGTTACGGAATACTATATTCCGGCAAGTGTTGAAAAAATAGAAGATTACGCAGTAGGTTATAGTAAGTATACTTACTTTGAAACAGGTGACGAGCCGCCGTATTGGTATGATTATAATACCATTCCTAATATTGTGATCTACGGTTACGAGAATACTGAGGCTGAAAGATACGCTGATGATAATGATATTACATTCTTCAATCTAGGTAAATCAGACTATAAAACGTCTAGTGGGGATATTCCCAGTATTCCTTATTTATTAGGTGATGTTAATGGAGATGGCAAGATAACTGCCAAGGACAGCCTGATAATACAAAGATGTGCAATTGGATTAGTACGTCTTGAACTTCAAGAATTTTTATCCGCAGATATAAATGAAGATGGTAAGGTTACAACTAAGGACGCATTGGAAGTGCTACGATATACGATAGGAATAAAAAGCAAGTATATTCCACAGTATCAGTAGTTGGTTCGGTAATTGAAAACTATCTTTAAGTGTGTAAAGAATTCCGAAACGTAAACTACAACAGATTTCATAATAGACCTCCTAATAGAAAAGGGTTCGACGAAATATTCGCCGAACCCTTTTTTACGATAAACTACTGCTGAATATATCTGAAGATTGTCAACGCATTAGTGCATATCTCCTTGCAGAAGTTACAGCAATGAGAAGTATCGTGATTAATAGCACAACAGATTACTCAGCAGCTTTCTGCTCATAGCTTTCGATCATTCTCTTAACCATCTGACCGCCGACAGAACCTGCCTGACGAGATGTGAGGTCACCGTTGTAGCCCTGCTTAAGATCTACACCTACTTCGTTTGCACACTCCATCTTAAACTTGTTCATTGCGTCTCTTGCCTCAGGGACATTAAGCTTGTTATTATTCTTAGATGACATAAAATAATTCTCCTTTTTAAAAGTTTATAGGAGAAACACCGTATCGGTATAACTCCTTTCGATATAACAAAAACCGATACGGTTTTATTACATCGTTTTTCGGTGAAATGATTTGTTTTTATCACCGTGATAGTATTGTGTGCAGTAAGAAAAATTTTATTAGATGTAAAATTTGACTTTTTATTAACGATAAAGCAATAAATCTTTATGAATATTAATATGTCAAAAAGGGTTGAAAAATTGCGGAATTATGTATAAAATAGTAATGTTAGAGTTTTGAGAAAAGAGGAGGCATGTATGGGTAGTAACAGAGAGATACTAAAGACATCGCTTTCAAGATTGAAGTCGCATTACTTTTATAATGTTGTAATAGTGTTTTTTATTGCTATCATAGTTAGCGGCGGTTATAATTATACGATGCTAAACAGAACCAACTATATAAGCAATAATTCTGTTATGCTTGAGATAAAGCATAAAACAAATTTTGAAGTATTAGATGAATTCATAAACAAGCGAAATATGTACTATATTTCAACCCCGCCTGAAACAATGCAGGAGAAGTATTCAAGAGGAGTGTTTTCTGTTTTTGTCAATGAGATAACTGGAACAGGTTCTTTTGGATTCGGAATACTCAACGGCATAAACAAAATGCTGTTTGGAGGTTCGATTTCGGAGTGGGTGACAATATTTATAATGGCGCTGATGTCAATAATTATAACAGTATATGTAAAAAATGTACTTCTTGTAGGGAAAAGCCGATATTTTATGGAACACAGACTGTACGATGACACAAAGGTCGGTGCATTGATGTTTCCATATCTGACAGGGCACACACGACATGTAGCGTATGTTATGATGATACGTTCCATAAAGCAAACCTTGTGGAATTTTACGATAATAGGAGGATTTTACAAGCATTACGAATATATGATGATACCGTATATTCTTGCGGAAAATCCAAATGTAACGGCAGAGCAGGCGTTTAAGATGTCAAAAGACCTGATGATGAATGATAAGTTAAATATGTTTAAGATTGACCTTTTGCTTTTGCCGATAGCAATGATAGACGGATTTACATTTCATTTGACATCACTGTTTTTCTTAAATCCATATCGTGATTGTGTATATTCAGAAGTATACTCACGATTAAGGGAGAATAAGCGAACGATAATAGAAAACGGAATGATGTTGTATGATGACGTATTGTATCGTAATGAAGATGGTCTGGACAGCTATCCCGAAGAAAAATGTCCGACAGAGTTTTTAGACAGATTAAAGTGGTTATCTACGATAGATTTTGAACGCGACTATTCGGTAGAAACAAGCGTATTGTTTTTCTTTTTTTTCTCATTTATAGGCTGGTTTTGGGAAGTAATCTTTTATATGGTCAATGAGGGAAGATTTATTAACAGAGGAACGATGTGCGGTCCATGGCTGCCAATTTACGGCGTTGCAGGAATAATAATAGTTGTATTTTTAAGAGGATTGAGAAAGAATCCTGCAATGATGTTTACAAGTTCGTTTTTAATATGCGGAACAGTGGAGTATATGACCTCATGGATACTTGAGAAATGCTTTAATTTAAAGTGGTGGGACTATCAGGGATACTTCATGAACTTAAACGGCAGGGTATGTCTTGAGGGATTACTTGTATTTGGACTTGCAGGAGTGCTTATGACGTACTTCATAGCGCCGTTTGTAGATAACCTTTTCAGAAAGATACCCGACAAAACAAAAAAAGTAATATGCATACTATTGATTATATTGTTTGTATTTGATGTTTGTTATTCATCTGGACACCCGAACGTAGGTGACGGAGTTACAGAAAATCTGATATAAAATAAAACACCTCATTTGAGCTTTAATGGGTTCAAATGAGGTGTGATTTTTTATAGAAAAGTATTAATCCATAGTAAAAGAAACTGTAAAAGTATCTCCGAAGATAACGAACGGCATAGTAATTGTATTAACACCTGCGTTGTTTTCGATGTAGCATTTAGAGGTAGAATCGTCATAGAAATGTAGCTGAATTTCGTTTTCGCCTTCGTAAGTGAAAGTTCCCTGTGAGGAGGTATCGTCGCTGCTAACTCCCATTCTCAGAGAAAATGTACCGTTATCGTTAAATTGAATTGTACCGCCGTAAATTCTGTACGACGAACCGTAAAGTTCTTCGCCGCTTATTTCGTTTCCGTTTGCGTCGGTAATGCGCTGAGCAGACCAGCTTCCGGATATTTCGTTTTCAAATCCGGTCGGTTGACTTTCTACTTCGACAGGAGTAACATCGGTTTCGCTGTCTGTATCAGTTGCAGAAGAAACTTCTGATGAGCTTGTACTCTGATTTGAGACAATACTTTTTGAGCTTGTTTGCTGTTTTGAAGAAGTACTTTTTGGCGAAGTGTTTTTTGGCGAAGTATTCTTTGACGAAACTTCTGTTTTGGTTGAGTTGCTCTTTGAATCGGTTTGAGAATTGCTTTCCGAACTGCTTGGTGAACTGCTTGAAGAGTCGGAATTGGCACTGCTGGTTTCATAAGTGTCGTCAACGTCGAAGATTATCGAGTTTGTAGTATTACTTGTATTGCTTGTATTGTTGATAATTAATGTATTTTGTTTTTGACAGGCACAAAGTGACAGTATCAAAGCTGAAAGAAGTGCCAGAATAATGATTTTTCTCATAACAAAAAACTCCTTTGATATTATTTATATCATTAACAATTATACACCGCAGTTATTAATTTATCAATTATAAATAATTAATATAATGTAAAAAAACACATTCCTCAAAGAACAAGGAATGTGTTTAATAATTATCTTGAGAAGTAGATTGTATAATTGTTACCGCCTACTGTAACAGGGAACGCAAGCATTTCGATGCCGTCAACTTTAGTTACGTCAAGAAATACCTGAGTAAGGTTATCGTCATTATACTGGAGTACAAGCGTGTTGTCACGTTGTTCGTACAAACCTTCATTAATTTGCCCTTCGGGAATAATACCTATTGTAAGTTTAAACTCACTTTCCTCATTTAAATCAAGTACACCTGCATAGTTAAATGCTGTACCATAGATATCACGACCGTCAACCGCTTTACCGTCAGCGTCAATTATTTTTTCAACTATCCATAGACCTGAGAGATAAGGTGGATCAGGTTTTTTCTCAGTATCGGTAGAGTCATCGGTATTTTCATCAGAAGGAGTATCGGTATCGGTTATAGCATCTGTTGAGGTGTCTGTTGCGGTATCAGTGTCGGTGTTTTTCTTTGCCGGCTTTTTAGATTCTGTGTTAGGTGTAGCTTCGTATTCATCGGAACGAGAAGGGATTACGTCACCACGCTCATCGGTGTTGGAATTCTCTTTTTTGGATTCCTCTTTTTTTGACGATTCCTTTTTAGATTGGTCTTTTTTTGATTCCTCTTTCTTGGAGCTGTTATTATTTGAAGAAGTATTACTGTCAGATTTTGTTTCGGTATCCGAAGCACTGTCGATTGTAGTATCAGAAGAAGTCGAAACGATTGACGAACTTGATACGACAAAAGTATCAGTTGTATTATTAATACTTTCGCAGGCAGAAAGTGAGCATACCGCAAGCAAAACAGAAATTAATACAGCAGCTTTTTTCATTTAGAAAACCTCCGTAATAGTTAATATCGGAAAACTCCGACACTATAATTATATACAATTGCAGGAAGGTTTTCAATATATAAAAGCTGACAAATTTAGTCAGCCGGCCAAAAAAATATTGTGTTTAATGATGTCGAATAAGAAAATAAATGAGATGTGAACGTAAGCCTGTAATAATTATCGCAAAAAAATTGAATTCACCTATTGATTTTTTGAGAGAATTGATGTATAATAAGAAAGCTAACAAAAAATCCATATATTTTTATATGCGGGCGGCAGGCCCTGTACGATGGGGCGCCGTGAACCATGTCAGGCGGGGAACCGAGCAGCAT
>ONAH01000035.1 GCA_900315715.1 uncultured Eubacteriales bacterium | reverse complement strand
TTATAAGCTCTGTAAGCTTATCTAACTTTGTTTCAATTATTTCAAGTCTTGTATCTATGTTATCCACAACTCGCATTATATTGAAATATCACCTTTTGTCAAGTTGGTTATTGTTTTAGCCCCTGCGCCTTTATTTTTTTTATAAACATATAAATGCCTATAGCCCCATACTTCATTATTCGGAAAGCCTTTAGTTAGTGGTTCATAATACTTAGTAAAAAAATGCCCACCACCGTGATTATTAGCAATGTTTATCACACTGTCTATATAATCTCTATCGTCAAATTTAGGATACTCCTTGCTTTTCCCTTTTTCGACCCACCACCGCTCGCCTGTTACTAAATACAGAACACCGCTAGGGTTTGCAACATAACAATTATCTTCTACATACTTTTTTTGTTTTGCAACTCTAAAAGCGTCTAATATGTCTATATTGTATTCTACACCGCTCCGCCTTTTTACATATTCTTGACCAACTCGGCATAAACACAGAAAATAACAACCTGCCTTTCCTAATTTGTAATATTCGTCTTGCTCGCCGTTATACTGTTTCATTTAACAAACTCCTGATATACCTTGCCAATTCATTACTTCGTAAATATGCCGTTTTTTGACTTGTTAAAATCCTATCAACCTCGGCTAGTACTGTTTGATTATACCTTATTGTCTTGTTTTTTGCAACCCTCATAAACTCTAATTCCTCTGGATATTTCGCTTTAATCCATTCGGCATAAAATAAAGGGTCTCTGTTATGGTGTGCAAAATGATGACCCGCACACTGACAAAAGCAATTAAACGGATAAAACCGCAATACACTATTTGCACCAACTGGGAAAAAGTGGCTTGCTTGTAACTGCCCTGCACAAGAGTTTCTACCGTCTCTTACTTGACAAATCAAATCACGCTCTACAATCATTTTGTTGAATTTCGTTTGGAGCCGTGTTATTGATATTTTTTTACTTCTCATTTTCGATATACTCTATAATAAGTCTTAACCGCTCTTCTAGGGCTAATCTTTCCTTGCCTAGATTCACTTCTTGTACTAAAAGTCTCCTAAATTCTTTTAGCTCTTCATAGCTTAATATAACACCAACTTCCTTTTTCTCTGTATCAATCTTTAATGTTTCCATTGTCTATTTTCTCCGTTCGTTCAAAATATAAATCTATAACTTTTTGCAATGCCTTTCTTATACCAAAATCTTTTTCTTGCTCTTGCAACTTAATCAATGTGCCTTGTATTCTTAGACAACGATTTATTTCTATTCTTCGCTCTCTACTTGTCATTGTAGTTCTCCTCTCTTAACTAATTGTACATCTGTTACATATTCTTCATATTCAGATATTACTTCATAATCTATAAACTGTTTTGCTTTTTCTAATGCTTCTTCTTCATTGTCCGCAAATACATAACACTTGTACATAACAGGAACGCTTACTTTATATTTATTCATTATCCATTATTCCTTTAATAAACTAGTTTCTTCAGTGTTCGTAATAAGCTTTGCTCCTTGTAAAAAAGCTTCATTCTCTTGACCGCTCTTTTCTTTAATTTTTCCCTCAAGGGCTTTATCCAAGTCAACCCCTAGAATATCCGCTGCAACCATACAACAAGCAATACAATCGGCTATTTCACCGCCTATAATTCTTGTTCTTTTTGCCATTGTTAGACCTAGCGTTTCCGTGATAGCCTCTTGAAGTTCTACCACCTCGCCTGCTAAGTGTTTAATCAGTTTTCGGTGATTACTATAATCCTCTCCGAACCTTGCCTTTGAGATTTCCACAAATCTCTCCTGATATTCTTTTACGCTATTTGCCATTATATAAAATCCTCCCCGTAAATTTCTTTATAAGTTTTCTTACTTCTTTCGCTATCATAAATGAAAGCATCTTCGACTTTTACTCTTTGAAGCAACTTGCCGTCTGCGTCCTTTAGTACTACATCTAGCTCCCGACTATAATAACCGTTTTGTATCGAATAGCACGGCACGAAAAACTTTAATCGTCTATCGCCAAACCTTATACCACAATCACACGCCTCAATTATAATAGGCAACTCGAAAATATATCCCCTCGCTATAGGCTCAAGTTGCTCAAAGTCTAAATAATTTTCCTCGCAACATTCTCGCTCGTGATAATACTCAAGCACCATTCCATTTTCAAATTCAATGCTTGTATCACAAACAAATTTAATCTTTGTTTCGTTTTCTTTATATTGGCTCAAGTTTTTCATTTATCAATCTCCTTCTTAAGTTTTTCCACTAACTCTAAGCTTTTGTCTGGGTTAGTTAAAAATATATCTTCATTTTCATCATAAAAGTTACAAATCTTGTTATACTTTCTTTTACTCCAGCTTTCAAGATTATACGAAAATAAATAAGCTGTATGAATACTATCTATATCGTTTTTTCTCCGCTCATATACTTCATCGCCGAACCAGTCTAAGATATAACATTGCTTACTTCTATAACCGTCGTCCTCTTCAAAAACCTCAAATATTATTACGGTTTTTTTTGTTTTAATGACTAAATCTCTTGCCATTGATATTGCAGTTCTTAAAGAATT
>ONAH01000052.1 GCA_900315715.1 uncultured Eubacteriales bacterium | reverse complement strand
TATTAGGCAAATGTTAGATGAGAGAATACAAAGAGATTAGTAAATCTAAAAATGATCTTATTATACGCTGAGTTCCCCGTCAATAAAGTCAAAATACGGTTTCTTTCTTACCGCATCAGAATTTTGGCTGTACCACAGATACGACGCCCTCATACCCTTCTCAAGCGGTATCAGATCATACATAAGCTCCAGCATTTTTGTAACATCAAGTTCATAGCCGTAATTATAAAACGGAAAATAATTCCTCTGCTCAATATCATCATACACGTTTATAATCTGCGGTTTATCCCCTACCGCTTTGTAGCAGGCTTTTACAAAAGAGTTAATGTCATCAACCTTTTTGTTGCCCACATTAAATATTTTCTGTTCGGGCTTCACCCTGAGTATTATGTCTATAAATCTGCACAAATCGCCTATATAAAAGAATTGCAGCTTCATACTGCCGTCTTTCGGTACATAAAAAGGCCTTTCCGCAACTGCACAGTCAAACACAAAACCTTCTCTGTACAGGTTGTTCATTTCTCCGTACAAATACGGCGGTCTGAGAATATACGCCCACGGTACACGCTCACGAAGATATCTCTCCGCCTCAAGCTTATTCGTGCCGTAATCTCCCCATATGCTGTTTCTGCCGCACTCCATTTCCTCTGTAAACGGCTGCGGCAAGGTTTCCGGATATACCGCACTGCTGCTGATAAACACAAAATCACGTATTACCGACAACCCCTCTACAAGCTGCTGCATTTCGTCTTTCGTATAGATGTTTACGGCTATTACAACATCAAATTCATACCTTTTGAGCCTGTCACCGATATTATTCTTGTCACACTCTATGAGGTGTACACCTTTTACCTGTCTGTGAGTGCCCCTGTTTAATACATAAACTTCCGCTTCTTGCTCAATCGTGTATTCGGGAATAAATTTTACAAAGTGTTCGGCGATGTATCTGCTAACAAATAGCGTTCCGCCTGTTATAAGTATTTTTCTCATAGACAGCACCTCTTTCGCTTTTATGTAGTATCATGCTAACACGTTAAATATACCATATAAAACCATTTTTGTAAATAGCATTTATAGAATTTGTAAATAAAAATAAAACAATGCAAAAACCGTATTTACAACAAAAAAATTCGTTATATAATAAAATCATAATAAATTTTTCGGAGATAGTACGGTTATGCTAAAGAGATTATGTATATGTTTGCTTTGTACTGTATTTGTTGTCACAGCAGGGTATTTTATATATGCGGACAAAAGCGGACTTTTTCTTGAAGATGATGAGCAGGCAAAAGCTCTTATCGATGAGTATGTTACCTCTGTTATCAAGAATTACACAGATGACGGCAAACAGTCGTTTCGCGGAATTGTTAAGCAAGGCTGTGATTTCTGGTACTTAAACGACTATAAATCAAGAAATATCGCCAAAAGCCACAGCGAAGGTACAGGCTTAGAGGTTGACATGGCGGATTATTCGATTGACTATCATTCGATAAACTACCGCAATAAACAATACACGATCGACGCAACCGTTACAAAAATCATTCGCTACCGCAACACCCCCGAAACGGATACAACTGTAAGCCGTCATATTTTCACGATAGAACAAGACGGCTGTGAGATGTATATTGTAAACGATGAAAAGTATGATGAATTTGTTTCTACCGAAACAAGAGATACTCCATAAATTCAGTTATCCCTCAAGGAACGGGTTTTCTTTGGGGGATTTTTTAGTTTCGGGTATGCTGTATAATTTCGGCTATCTTAAAGCCCGCGTGCTTTCAAGCCGCTTACAATCTGAACATACTCCTCTCTTACGTCAAACTGAGGAATATCTTCTCTGAAAAGGTCTATCATATCGCCGTGAGAAATGCCTCTGCCGGTTTTAGGCTCAATCAGTTTAAAGCTCTCTCCCCACCTCATAGAATCAACATCTACAAGACCGTCATTGTCAAGCGGTGAGAACTTTGCAACAAGTTTATATGTAATATTCAGCGGAAATCCCGCACTCCCGCTGTTCCACATTCGTGAACCTACGCTTTGATACAAAACGCCCTCTCTATCGGGTGCAGTCGTGTTCAGCAGGCGGCAGCTTTCCTCTGTAAGGTCGGATACTGCCGACAGAAAATCTGGGTTTATATCTCCGAACCTCATCAAGGTGTCGTTGTATTTCTGTGCGATATAATATTTCAAAGCATATGACGAACGCTTTAGCAGATGATCTGCAAATGCGCATCCCCTGTGCGGAGTGCAGATTGTAGTAAGCGAAGCGGTGTACTTATCCGCACCAAGCATTGATACGGCATACCTTGCGTCAAGTCCGCCTTTTGAATGTGCGATGATGTTGACTTTTTCACAGCCTGTTGTGTCAACGATTTGCTTGATTCTATCAGCAAGTTCCCTTGCGCTGTCCTCAACGCCGGCGGCGGACTGCTGATTGCCGTAGTATATCTCCGCACCGTTTCTGATAAGTTCACGCGGTATTCTCCCCCAGTAGTTGATGTATTTCATATCACGGAAAAACACTCCGTGTACCATAAGTATCGGGTATTTTGTTTTGCATATTTCGCTTTCTTTGCGCATCTCAAAGAGTTCGTTTCGCTGAGTTTCAAGTTCATACTCTTTGCCTGCCGTATCGCATGCTTTTGCAATAACAAAGATGTTTACTATCGGTATCCACCACGTCAAAAGAAGTACAACTCTTGCAACTACGCCAAGCCTTGCGCTTGTCAAAACAAGCCTTATCACAGACGTTATAACGATGACGGCGCCCGTCAATAATCTTAAAACAGAATATATGAGTTTCCCGGCAAAAGGTATATCCAAAACTCCTGCCGAAACAAGCATAAACGGAAATCCCAGAACAATACTCCACCCATAAACAATCAGAAGTTCACGTGCAAAGTAAATGGTTCTCAGACGAACGTTATCGTTTTTTATTTTGGCGGGCTTACAAACCATGCGTATAAACATTAAAGTAAACACTGCCGCCGCCATAACGCTCCATAGTTTATTTACGCTATCCGATGTAACGGCAGCAAAACTCATGCATAACACAAGTATAAAAACTCCTTTTGCCGCCCTGATAAAATACTTCATAAAACTCCTCCCTCAGATGTAAATATTATAATATTGCTAAATGAGAATTTCAATGGTTTTAATCTAATTCTAATGTATTTTAATTACGAACAGATACTCAAAGCCCCTCCCTACTATACACACCAACAGAAAGGAACCTCCATAATGGAAAGACTTGATAAAATACTGTCCTCACAGGGAATATGCACCCGTAAAGAGGCACGAAAACTTGCAGGCGATAAAAAAATTACGGTCAACGGAATTACGATACGAAAAACCGACATAAAAGTTGATCCCGACAATGATATAATAGAGGTCGGCGGCAAGCGTGTAGAATACAAAAAATACGTCTATATAATGATGAATAAACCCAAAGGAGTACTCAGCGCCTCAACCGACAGAAACGCTCAGACCGTAATAGACTTATTGCCTGAGGAGTATAAACGCAACGGATTGTTTCCGGCAGGCAGGCTTGACCGTGACACAACGGGCCTGATTATAATAACGGACGACGGAGATTTTGCACACCGAATGCTTGCTCCTAAAAAACATGTTCCAAAGCTATACAAAGCAACTCTTGACGCACCGATTACCGACAGCGACAAGCAAATTCTGGAACAGGGAATGACGCTTCGCGACGGTACAAAATACAGCCCCGCAAAGGTCAAAACCACAAACGGCTGCATAGTAGAAATTGAGATAAGCGAAGGCAAATTTCATCAGGTAAAAAATATGTTCGCATTTGTAGGAAAAACTGTGGAAAACCTCGAAAGACTGCGTATTGGCGGACTTTTTCTTGACAAAAAACTTTCACACGGTGAGTGCAGATATTTGAACAATTCGGAAATCACAGCGATTTTTAATAGTGATAATTACTAAAAAAATTATTTGATTTTATACTTTTGGAGATATTCCATAAAGTATTGAATAAATCTTTAGTGAAAAAATTAATGGTAAAATCTCAGAAAATCTGTTATATTATATTATGTAATTGAAAGTTGGTTTGCCCTACGGTTTTCCGTGGCAATATATAGGAGGTTTATTTATATGGCTAATGTATCTTTACAGCACATTTACAAAATTTATGACGGCGGCGTTGTTGCTGTTACAGACTTCAACCTTGAGATAGCTGATAAGGAATTTATTATTCTCGTTGGTCCTTCAGGATGTGGTAAGTCAACAACTCTTCGTATGATCGCAGGTCTCGAAGATATCAGTAAGGGTGAGCTCTATATCGGTGACGTTCTCTGTAACGATATTGCTCCTAAGGACAGAGATATTGCCATGGTTTTCCAGAACTATGCTCTTTATCCTCATATGACGGTTTATGATAATATGGCATTTGGTCTTAAACTCAGAAAAACTCCTCAGGACGAAATGAAGAGAAGAGTTGAAGAGGCTGCAAGAATTCTTGGTATTGATCATCTCCTTGAGCGTAAGCCAAAGGCTCTCTCCGGTGGTCAGAGACAGCGTGTTGCTTTGGGACGTGCAATTGTTCGTGATCCTAAGGTATTCCTTCTCGACGAGCCGTTGTCAAACCTTGACGCAAAGCTCCGTGCACAGATGAGAACTGAGATCTCTAAGCTCCACAAGAGACTTGGAACAACATTTATCTACGTAACACACGATCAGACAGAGGCTATGACAATGGGTACTCGTATCGTTGTTATGAAAGACGGCTTTATCCAGCAGGTTGATACTCCTCAGCACCTCTATGATCTTCCTTGTAATGAGTTCGTTGCAGGCTTTATCGGCTCTCCGCAGATGAACTTTGCAGACGGTAGAATCGTTAAGTACGGTGAGGACTATTATCTCCAGTTTGGTCAGTATCAGCTTCTCCTTCCTCCGTCAAAGAACCTTGACTATCAGCTTGAGGACTATGTTGATACAGACGTAACATTCGGTATTCGTCCGGAGCACATTCATGATGATCCTGAGTACGTTGCCGCACATCCGGAAGGAGCTCTTGAGGCAAACGTTGAAGTAACAGAACTTATGGGTGCTGAAATTTATCTGTATGTTTCCGTTGACGGTATTCCGCTCACAGCAAGAGTTGAGCCTACATCTCCGTCACAGCCGGGTGACATCATCAACATCGCTATTGATGTAGAGAAGATCCACCTCTTCGATAAGGAAACCGAGCAGACAATTACAAACTAATAAATAAAGTAAAACAAGTCCGCTATGCGCTGATGTAGCGGACTGTTTCAATATAGTAAACAAAAAGGGAGGATTATTATATGCAATACCAGATTGTTGGCGATACACTGCCTGCAGTTATCTGTACGCTTGACACAAAAGAAACACTGATAACAGAAAACGGTGCGATGGCATGGATGACACCGAATATGAGAATGGAAACCACCTCTAACGGCGGTCTTGGCAAAGCAATCGGACGTGCGTTCTCCGGAGAGAGAATGTTTCAGAACCGCTACACTGCAGAAGGCGGACCGGGACAGATTGCATTTGCATCAAGCTTGCCGGGCTGTATCAGAGCGTTTACATTAACACCAGGAAAAGAGCTTATTGTACAGAAAAAGGGCTTCCTTGCAAGCGAAGTGGGAGTAACTCTTTCCGTATTCTTCCAGAAGAAATTCGGTGCAGGCTTATTTGGCGGCGAAGGATTTATTATGCAGCGTCTTTCGGGCAGCGGCGTAGTATTCGTAGAGTTTGACGGTTATGTTGTTGAGTACACACTCCAGCCCGGACAGCAGATGGTAGTTGATACGGGTTATCTTGCGGCTATGGACGCTACATGTCAGATGGATATTCAGCAGGTACCGGGAATTAAGAACGCATTGTTAGGCGGCGAAGGTCTTTTCAACACTGTTATCACAGGACCGGGAAAAGTTTATCTCCAGACAATGCCTATCAACCAGCTTGCAAGCTCCATTCAGCCATACATCTACACAGGCAGATAAATTTTATTTTACCTTATACAACCAAAAGCCTCTGTCATTTAAGACAGGGGCTTTTTTTAGTGTAAGTTTATATATAGCTTTTTACGCTTATATTAAAGATTAGGATTAAGGCATAACAAAGCCTATTTTTTTCATAGCTTTTGAGAGAGTTCTCTGAGAATACTTCTGAGCAATTTCGGCAGATTTTGTGTAGCACTCCTGCATATATGTCTTGTCGGCAATATACTGTTCGTACTTTTCTCTGACAGGTCTAAGCTCCTCAATAACAGCCTCCCCTACTGCGGTCTTAAAATCGCCGTAGCCTTTGCCTTCAAACTCCGCCTCAATCTGCTCAAATGTCTTGCCTGTAATACACGAATAAATACCCATAAGGTTGTTGATACCGTCCTTACCCTCAGCGTATTTCACACAAGCCTCACTGTCGGTTACGGCACGCTTGAACTTCTTCATAATAACATCCGGCGAATCCATAAGAGTAACACAAGCATTTACATTTTCGTCAGACTTACTCATTTTCTTTGTAGGATCTTGCAGGGACATAACCCTTGCACCCTTTGTAGGAATATACGGCTCAGGCACTTTGAAAACATTGCCGTATAGTCCGTTGAACCTGTCAGCGATGTTTCTTGATATCTCCAAATGCTGTTTCTGGTCTGCTCCGACAGGAACCATATCCGCCTGATACAGCAGAATATCAGCCGCCATAAGAGTAGGATATGTAAACAATCCGGCGTTTACGTTATCGGCGTGTTTAGCGGATTTATCCTTAAACTGAGTCATTCGTGAAAGCTCACCGAACTGAGTATAGCAGTTAAGCACCCAAGCAAGCTGAGCGTGAGTATTAACATGGCTCTGAATAAAGAACAGGCTCTTTTCGGGATCGATACCGCAAGCAAGGATAGAGGCATATGCGTCAATTATATTTTTACGGAACTTAGCAGGCTCTTGACGTACGGTAATGGTATGCAGGTCTGCAAGTGCATAAATACAATTAAATTCATCCTGCATATTTACCCAGTTTTTTACAGCTCCAAGGTAGTTGCCAAGCGTAATGGTACCCGACGGCTGTATAGCACTGAATACAATTTTTTTCTTTTCTGTTTGCTGTTCCATTTTATTATTCCTTTCAAATGTAAAGAGTGTGGAGTTTATTGGTGTAAGCATTCACTTAGGGCCGCCAACTCCGGATTAAAGTTCCTTAGCCATTTCGCCAAGAATTTCGATACCCTTCTTAAGCTGTTCGTCAGTCGGGGTAGAGAAGTTTATTCTGAAAGAATGTGTTTCGTCAGTTGGGTTAGCCATGAAAGCAGTGCCCGGCACAACGCATACCTTATTCTTAACAGCGTTCATACAGAACTCTGCTGTATCGACATTCTTCGGCAGGTCGCACCATATAAACAAACCGCCGTCGATTTTGTGGTAAGAAATTTTTGGCGCAAGGTGGCGGTCAAGCAGTTCCATAGCATACTCAGCCTTAGCCTTATAAATGGAGCGGAGTTTTGCAAGGTGAGCGTCGAAATCATACTCAGTGATAAAGCGGTAGCAAACTATCTGTGACCAGATATTCGTATGAACGTCCTGACCCTGCTTGCAAACAACCATTTTCTGAATAATAGGTTTCGCGGCGATAGTGTAACCCACACGCATACCCGGAGAAATAACCTTTGAGAAGCTGCCTGCGTAGATAACGATACCTTCGGTATCAAAAGACTTGATATTAGGCAGGAACTCTCCTCTGAAACGCAAGTCGCCGTAGGGGTTATCCTCAATGATAAGAACGCCGTATTTTTTGGCAAGTTCATAAACAGCCTTACGCTTTTCAAGGCTCATAGTAACGCCCGACGGATTCTGGAAGTTCGGGATAGTGTATATAAACTTAGCGCGCGGCTCCGACTTAAGAACCTGTTCAAGTTCTTCGATATTCATACCGTCGCTTTCAACGGTAACGCCGGCAAGGCGGGCATTATACGAACGGAAAGTATTGAGAGAGCCGATGAAAGAGGGATTTTCGCAAATAACGACATCACCCTCATTAAGTATAGCCTTGGAAGCAAGGTCCATAATCTGCTGAGCGCCTGAAGTAATGAGGATATCGTCATCATCAGAACCGGTATTATGCTTAGTTTTCATGTAGTCCAAAAGGAACTCACGAAGCGGAGCATAGCCTTCGGTTATGCTATACTGGAGGGCTGCGATAGGAGTATCAGCCATAAGCTTAGCGGAGATTTCAGCGATTTCCTTAGCCGGAAAAGCCTCAGGCGAAGGGTTGCCTGCCGAAAGAGAAACAACGGTAGGATCGGCAGCATACTTAAAGATTTCTCTGATAGCAGAGGGTTTTAAGCTCTGCACTCTGTCGGAAAAAATATAATCCATAATTATCGTCCTTTATGTAAAAATTTTGCAAATATTATTATAACACAAACCGCATTTATAATCAAGTTGCTTTTTAAAATAGGAACACACCGCAATCCGAAGCTCAAAGCGTAAATAATGATGAAGGGCAAGAAAAATACAGAAAGGTAAAGGTAAGAAAAACCGAAATTACCAAAAAAACAGTTGACAAACAAGCGATAATATGCTATTATTATATAGCAGTCACGAAGCGGCTGTAAAATGGCCCGGTAGTTCAGTTGGTTAGAACGCTAGCCTGTCACGCTAGAGGTCGACGGTTCGAGCCCGTTTCGGGTCGCCACAGGCTCTCATTAATGAGAGCCATTTATTTTGCTGGTATAGCTCAGCAGGCAGAGCGCATCCTTGGTAAGGATGAGGTCACCGGTTCGAATCCGGTTATCAGCTCCATAT